>NZ_NEVB01000213.1:0-25996 GCF_002259925.1 Aeromonas sp. A35_P
GATAAGGCCTATAGCAGCAGGGCTCTGCGGGCAGAACTCCGGCGCAGAAAGATAAAAGCGGTTATCCCGCAACGCAGCGACCAGCAACGGCACCATAAGGGACGTCCACTGGTGTTAGACAAAGCTCGTTATCGTAGGAGAAATGTGGTCGAACGGTGCTTCGGATGGCTGAAGAAGTTTCGCCGATTCTCAACGAGGTATGAAAAGCTGGCGGGAAGTTTTGCTGCTTTTATCAAGCTGGCTTTCTGCCTTCGTTACTTACGGGAACTATTGGTGGACAGAAAACCAGCATTTTGAGAACGCAGCCTAGGACACCCACCTTTCTGAGCCAGCCACGGCTCGGCTGGCTATCTCTGCAATCATGAATACTGTCCCCCAAAAAACAGTAACAGTTTGGCAATCGAGTAGTTTTTACCAGACAAACCGTTTGTGCAAACGTGGTAATGCCTGACACCGGAACATATGCCAAAAAATGGGGAGAAAACAGGGTACGACTAATAGATCAGAACGGTGGCTGGTGACATCGTTGTTGACCACAGCGGTGGGCGAACTGCCGGCAATGCGCCTTGTCTCCCACAACTCTGATCCCTTGTTGCCTAAACAGTGTCACCTGTTTCAGCCATCGGGCACCATCAAGTCCCAACCGCGCCAAGATTGGGGCCAAGTGGGCCGGAATATAACCTCGCTTGTCGGTCCGAATTGCACGGCCGGTCCAGTCCACCAGCATCAGATAGTCAGAAAAGGCGCAGGGCAGGCAGTCAGGTTCGCGCGTACCGGCAAACGGCAGCAATAGTGGTGGCAAAACATCAGTGCCGGGATCTTTCTCGAGACGCTGTTTGATACTGGTGTAATCACTCTGCTCGGGCCGGTCGGCCAATCCAGCTCGTATCGGATTGAGGTCTACATAGGCCATGCAGGCCAGAAGGGCTGACTCGGTGAGCAGGGCCTGGCTTTTGAAGCGCCCTTCCCAGAAATGGCCCTTGCAGCCATCTTCCCGATTGGCCTGCCGTGCCAGGGTTTCATTGAGCAACCGTACAAACCAGCTGATGGAATGAAGCCGCTCCCGCCATTCCTCTATCAGTTGCTGCACCACTATAAGTTCGGGCTCAATCAAGGATTCCCCTTGATACCAGCGCCGTACCAACAACGGCCACTGAAACAGCGCTACCCAGCGCTCGGCCACTTCCCGTTCGCTCCAACTGGAGGCGGTATCTTGCTCCACCTTGAGCACCAGGTGATAGTGGTTGCTCATCACCGCATAAGCACAGACGCTGATGGCAAATAGCCGCGACAGTTGGCCCAGCTTGTCGACTACCCACTGGCGCCTGTGCTCGTAACTCTGACCGGAATGGGCATCTTCCCCGCACAGAAAAGCCCGCCGCACACAGCGGCTGACCACATGGTAGTAAGGCGTGTCCTGCAGACTGATTTGACGTGAACGGGCAATAGTCATGGCTCCTCTCCCCGACAGTGACCTCTCATATCAAGCCAAATACAGCAGCACGCCGCTGTCAAAAAGGTGGGTGTCCCAATTTGAAGTGCAGAACCTTTTGTCGGCCAACCCCAGCCACCATAAAGGCTCGTACGAAAACCACCTCAAGGGAGATAGTTCAATACCCATATGGAGCACAACTGGCGGATGACATGATCTAGAATGTACGCTCTTTTTTATTCGGGATTCGATTATATGAAACGCGCTTTCTTCGCAGCTCTGACCATGCTGGCTGCACCAGCCATGGCCGAACAGACTGTTGCCCACCACTTCGCCATACTGGAATACCAGCGGATCATCGATGGCTGCCAAATGTATCGCCTCAATACCCCGCAAGGCGCGACCCTGCTGTTCGGACACAACTTCAATGACACCGGCGTCAATGCGGAAGGAGGTGCCTCTGCCGGTACCATGGATCTCTACTCCTACATGTATTCGGACCCGAAATATCGCAGCTACTCCCTGCGGGGCACCAATAATCTCTATCGGCCCTCCACCAGCGACTCTTATACCTTTATGACCCTCTCCGTCGGGGCCAGCAGATCACCCGACAACTTCATGTTGTCCCAGCGCAAGAACATCGAACGGGCGACCTCTTACTCCAGCGGCGATACCCAGCTCTCGATGCATTTCTACGACGGACAGGATCAGCCGAAATATGACAAAGCTATGCCGAAATATCTCTCGCTGTGCGGCAGTAATATTGCCTCCTTCGACTCATTGACCAGCCTTAGACTGCGCATCGCCAGCTCCACCATCAAGGTGCAGTACCCAAGATTCAACCAGCCTGCCGGGATCAAGGCCAGCAATGATCTGGTCAGCGAAGTCCAGCTCGCCTGGAGCAATGCCGACAACAGCTCCATCACGACCCGTCAGCATAAATACACCCGCATCTCCCGCGCCGAGAAGCTCGACAAGCAGCAAGATCAGAAGTTTGTCGAACTGGCCAAACTCGACATCAACGACGACCGCTATATCGACATCAATGGCGACCAGAATCCTCTGATCCCCGGCAAGGAGTATGCCTATCAGGTGCAGTACTGTGACGATTACGACTTCTGCGAAGCGAGCCCTCAGGTGATTGGCAAAGCCAATTAAGCATCCCGTTATCGAAGCAATAAAAATACCCCGCGCTCGGGGGATTTTTGTTTCCTGTTTATCCTGTTTGGCGAGCCACTGTCTGCGCCAGCAGCGCAGGGATGGGCTTCTCATCATCACGGTCACAGCAATGCCTAACAAGTGTTTCTATATCAGCAGCTTGTTGATTGCCTATCATTCGGGGGCTTGTAGCAGCCCCCGCTCTGGGATAGCCCCTGGTGAGCGTTCAGGCAGAAGGCGCGGTGTCCACCGCTGCCAGCAGCGCAGTGCCGTAGGAGTTGTCTATAGTGCAGCGCCATTGTCCATCGGCTTCTTTGCGAAACACATAGGTGGCGCGGCGGGTTTCATCAGTCAGGCCCCCTTGGCCATCCGGGTAATTGAGCCGGGTCTCCATGATCACCAGGGCATTGTCGGCCCCCTCGATCACCTCCATGGCGCCCTGATCCACCTTGAGCTGCCCTTGAAAGTAATCCGAGATGGCAGTGAAGGCACGGCGGATGGAGGGAATACCGCGCACCATCATGCCGGGCTTGACCACCAGGGCGGCGTCCTCGGCGTAGAAGGCCATCAGGGCGTCGAAATCACGCCGGGAGATGGCGGCGTCGCAGGTCTCGATAAGAGCACGAAGGGGATGCTGACTCATCTTCACTCCTTATGGGGCGGCTTGCCCGCCCTGTCACGGATAAAAGCAACGGATAGAAAAATCCCCCGAGGTCGGGGGATTGGCAATCAACTTAACCGAGCAGGAAGGCCCTTAGCGGGGCAAACTCCGCCGGCAGGTTGTGGGACAAGAGCGGCAGCACAGCGTGCTTGGCGAGCGGGCCGGGCAGCGGCACGTCCAGCCCCAGGATCTCGTCCACCGACTCCTTGAACTTGGCCGGATGGGCGGTGCAGAGGAACACCCCCACTTCATCCTCGGCCAGCTGTTTGCCCAGCAGATCCCAGGCAATGGCGCCGTGGGGTTCGCACAGGTAATCCAGCTGGTGCAGGCGCTGCAACGCATCCCGGGTCTGAGCATCGTCACGCATGCCTGACCCTAAGGTCTCCAGCGCCCAACCCTTGCGACGGCACAGCTCTTCTACCCTAGGCCAGTTGTTGGGGCGGCTCACATCCATGGCATTCGACAGGGTTGCGACCGTCTGGTGCGGATCCCACTGGCCGGTTTTCAGGTAGCGCGGCACGGTATCGTTGGCGTTGGTGGCAGCGATAAAGCGCTTCACCGGCAGCCCCAGCACCTTGGCAATCAGGCCAGCGGTGAGGTTGCCAAAGTTGCCGGACGGCACGCTGATGACTGCCTTGGCACGATCGGCTTTCGGCAGTTGGGCCACCGCCTCAAAGTAGTAGCAAACCTGGGCCAGCAAGCGGCTGATGTTGATGGAGTTGGCGGAGTTCAGACCAATCGCCTTTTTCAGCTCCTCGTCATCGAAGGACTGCTTCACCAGCGCCTGGCAGGCATCGAAGTCGCCGTCGATGGCGATGGTGCGGATGTTGCCCCCCAAGGTGCAGAACAGCGCCTCCTGCAGCGGGCTTATCTTGCCCTTGGGGTAGAGGATCACCACCTCGATCCCCTCCAGCCCGTAGAAGGCGTGGGCTACGGCGGCGCCGGTGTCGCCGGAGGTGGCGGTGAGGATAGTAATCTTGTCGTTGGTTCTAAAGGCCGCGAGGCACTGGGCCATAAAGCGGCCACCGAAGTCCTTGAACGCCAGGGTCGGGCCGTGGAACAGCTCAAGGGCATAGGTGTTGTCCTTGAGCTTCACCAGCGGCGCCGGGAAGGTGAAGGCCGCCTTGACCAGCTCGTGTACCTGAGGCGCGGCCACTTCATCCCCCAGCAGGTGGCTGAGGATGCGGGCGGAGCGCTCCACCAGCGGCAGCTCCAGCAGGGCATCGACGTCTGCCAGCGGCTCGAGCCGCTCGGGGAAGAACAGACCCTGTTCGCGGCCCAGACCCTGACGCACCGCCTGGGCGAAGCTCACCTGTTCACTCTTGTCCTTGATATTGTAAAGATTCATAGCTCGCTTCCTGTTACCCGTGCCCCGGCCATGTCGAGTTTGCAAACCCGGGCAAATCCATCTTCGTTCTGCACGAAATGTGCATCCATCCACTCTTTCATCCGCTCGGCCTGGGCCAGATCCTTCATCACCACGAACACGCTGGGGCCGGAGCCCGAGATGCCGGTGGCCAGCGCCCCGTTCTGGGCGGCCTGGGCCCGCACTTCGTTGAAGCCTTCAATGAGCGCCGCGCGGTAGGGCTCGGCAATCACGTCTTTGAGTACGCTCGCCGCCAGCCCCTCCTGCCCGGTGTAGCTGGCGTGCACGAAGGCGGCCAGCCGGCGGCCATAGGTGAGGCAATCCTGCCGGCGATACTGGGCCGGCAGAATGGCGCGGGCGGCAGCGGTGGAGACCACTGTGCCCGGGTAGCAGACCACCCAGTACCACTCGTCAAACACCGGGATACCCTGGCTGATGACGCCGTGCTCTTCCAGCACCAGCTGCATGCCGCCCAGATAGCAGGGTGCGACGTTGTCGTAGTGGACGGAGCCGGAGATCTTGCCTTCCATCTCCCCCATCAGCAGCAACAGGTCGTGTTCATTGAGGGGCGCACCGTGAAAGGCGTTGAGCCCTTCCAGTGCCGCCACCACGCTGCAGGCGCTGGAGCCCAGGCCCGAGCCCACCGGCAGGTTCTTCTCCAGCACCATTTCGAGCGGCTTGAGACCAAGGCCACGCTTCTCCAGCGCCTCGCCATAGGCGAGCCAGCAGTCATGGAGGATGTTCTTTTTCGGGTCAGCCGGCAACTTGTGGGCGTAACGGCCCACGGAGGAGAGGGCAAACGGCACATCGGCTGCCTTGACCTGGACGCGATCCCCGAGCAGGGAGCCATCCACGGGGGCGAGCGCCGCCCCCAGTACATCGAATCCCACGCTCAGGTTGGCGCTGGAGGCGGGAGCATAGGCCACCACGCTGCTGCTCTGGTACATGTCTGAACTCATGCTTACAACTCCTGCTTCCAGTTCTGGGTGCGCAACACGTCGGCAAAGACGCCCGCGGCGGTCACTTCGGTACCGGCGCCATAGCCGCGCAGCACCAGCGGGATCGGCTGGTAGTAGGTAGAGAAGAAGGCGAGCGCGTTCTCCCCGTCTTTGACCTTGAACAGCGGCTCGTCGGCGCCGACCGCCTTGATGGCGACCTTGCACTTGCCACCCTCGATGGAGCCCACGTAGCGCAGCACCTTGCCGTCACGCTGGGCCGCCGCGAACTGGTCGCGGAACCAGCCGTCAGCCTCCGGCAGGCGGGCCATGAAGGCTTCCACGTCGCCGCTCACATCAAAGCCCGGCGGCAGCGCCTGTTCTACCTCGACATCGGAGAGCTCCAGCGCCATGCCAGCCTCGCGGGCCAAGATCAGTAGCTTGCGCGCCACGTCCATGCCGTTGAGATCGTCGCGCGGATCCGGCTCTGTAAAGCCGTTGCCACGAGCAATCTTGGTGGCGTCGGAAAAGGCCATCCCCTCGTCCAGCTTGCCGAAGATAAAGGAGAGTGAACCGGACAGCACGCCGTCGAAGGCACGCAGCTTGTCGCCAGCCTTGATCAGGTTCTGCAGGTTCTCGATGACCGGCAGGCCAGCGCCCACGTTGGTCTCGTACAGGAACTTGCGGCGGGTCTGACGGGCGGTGCGACGCAGCGCCTTGTAGTAATCGAGCGAGCCGGTGTTGGCCTTCTTGTTCGGGGTGACCACGTGGAAACCGGCGGCGAGGAAGTCGGCGTACTGGACCGCGATGGCCTCGCTGGAGGTGCAATCGACGATCACCGGGTTGATGAGGTGGCTCTCCTCCACCAGCTTCTTCACCGCCTCCAGGCTGAAGCTGTCACGGGCTTCCACCAGCTGTTCACGCCAGTTGGCGAGGTTCAGGCCATCCTTGTTGACCGCCATCTGGCGGCTGTTGGCGATGCCTACTACCCGCAGGCCAGTGCCCTGCTCAGCCAATACCGGCTGCTGACGGGCAATCTGATCCACCAGGGCCGCGCCGACACCGCCGACCCCGACCACGAACAGGTCGATGAACTGCTGGCTGCCGAAGAAGTTCTGGTGGCAGGCCTTGATGGCTTCCGCCACCTTGCGATCCCGCACCACCGCCGAGATGGAGCGCTCGCTCGAGCCCTGGGCGATGGCGACGATGTTGATGGAGGCTTGTGCCAGCGAGGTGAAGAAGCGGGCCGCCATCCCCTTGGAGGTGCGCATGCCGTCACCGATGAGGGAGATAATCGCCAGATCCTGCATGATCTCCAGCGGATCCAGCAGCTGGTTCTTGAATTCGAGCTCGAACTCGCGCTCCAGCACCTTGCGGGTCTTGTCACAGTCATAGCTGTGGATACAGAAGCTGACGCTGTACTCGGAGGATGACTGGGTGATGAGGACGATGCTGACCCCGGCGCGGGAGACGGCGGAGAAGATGCGGCCAGCCATACCGACCATGCCCTTCATGCCGGGGCCGGAGACGTTGAACATGCACATGCCGGAAAGATCCGAGATGGCCTTCACCTTGAGATCGTCATCCCCCTGCTCGACGCCGATGAGGGTGCCCGGCCCCTGCGGGTTGAAGCTGTTCTTGATGAGGCAGGGAATGTGGAACTGGGCCACCGGCGCGATGGTTTTCGGGTGCAGTACCTTGGCACCAAAGTAGGAGAGTTCCATCGCCTCCTTGTAGGAGAGGGTTTTCAGCAGATAGGCGTCCGGCACCAGGCGCGGGTCGCAGTTGTAGCAGCCTTCGACGTCGGTCCAGATCTCGCAGCACTCGGCATCGACGCAGGCGGCCAAGACGGCTGCGCTGTAATCCGACCCGTTACGACCCAGCAGCACGGTTTCGCCCTTGTCGCTGCCACCGGTGAAGCCCGGCATCAGGTAAAGGCAGTCGCTACGCAACCCCTTGGCGGCGAAGCGCAGGCGGGAGGCTTCGATGTCGACGTGAGCTTCGAGGTAGCCGCCGTCGGTCACCAGCAGCTCTTCTGGCACAATGAGGTCCAGCTCGAGGCCGCGCACCCGCAGCAGTTCGTGCATGAAGGCGATGGAGAGGTTCTCGCCCCGGCTCAGGATGCGGGCCTGCACGTTGTCCGGGCAGAGTCCCAGCAGGCGGATGCCCTGCATCAGCCGCTCCACCTGATCCAGCTCGGCGGTGAGACGAGCCTGCAGCGCCTTGTCATCCAGCGCCGGATAGGCGGCCTTCAAGCCGGCCAGCAGGCGGGAGAAGATACCGTTGATTTCAAACAGGGTGCTGCTGGCATACATGCCGCGGCTGGTCTGCTCCACCAGGGCCACCAGGTGGTTGGTCACCTTGGCCGGTGCCGACAGCACCAGGGCAACCTGGGATTGGCCGTGGGTATTCACCGCGATATCGGCGACCCGTAAAAAACGCTCTGCATCGGCCAGTGACGACCCGCCAAACTTCAACACTCTCATCGCTATCTCCCTGTATTCCCTGCAAATTGATCCGCTAATCGGTCTAAAAACTGTCTGAAAACAACCCAACAAAAAAGGCCCGTACTGGGTGGGTACGGGCCTTTTTCTGATTTCTGTGCTTGTTCGTCAGCGCATCAACCGGCCCCAGTGCCACCTGTGGTGGTACCGGTAATAATGGTGGTGGTGATGATGATGACGCTGGTGAATAACTGCATGACGAACACTCTTGAACGAAGCTGGCTTTTAGCAATACCGCGCCGGGCGCCGGGCTGTCAACCTAAACCTCTTTGCCAAGTTTGCGGGCAAGGTCTTTGCAAAGCAGATGGAGCATGTTCAAATCCCGCTGCGGCAGCATGGGAACTCGGTCCATCACCCACTGATGCAGTTTTTCATCCTGCGAAACACCGAGATCACCAAGAATTTCTGCTGTTTTACTTTTAAGCACCCGAACCTGTCCGGCGTTATCAATATTTTCTGCTAGCACCTCGGGCTCATCGAGCAACTGGCTCAGCTCGTAGGCGTACAGCATGATCGCCTGGCCCAGGTTCAGGGACGGGTAGCTCACCTTGAGCGGCAGATAGCTGATGAGGTCGACCTGGGCCAGCTGCTCGTTGGAGAGGCCCGACTCCTCGCAACCAAACACGATGGCGACCTTGTCCAGCGACGGCTTGGCCTTGATCTGGTCGCGGATCTCGGCCGGAGTGAGGTAGTGCTGATAGCGGCCGCGCTGGCGGGCTGTGGTGGCCACCACCAGATCCATGTCGGCCAGCGCCTCTTCCAGGGTGTCGAACACCTCGGCCTGGGTCAGGATCTCCTGCGCACCGTGGGCCACCCAGCTCGCCTCCTCCTCTTCGTGCACCCGGCTGGCCACCAGTCGCATGGCATCAAAGCCCATGGTTTTCATGGCGCGGGCGGCGGCGCCCACGTTGGCAGGGCGGGCGGGGGCCACCAGCACAAAATAGAGTTTCATCGGGTCTTCTCCTGAGCAGGGCCGAACGTGCAAACCACAGCGGAACGTCGGCAAAACAGGGGCGCAATCTACCGTTTTC
Organism: Aeromonas sp. A35_P; assembly: GCF_002259925.1. Lineage (NCBI taxonomy): Bacteria > Pseudomonadati > Pseudomonadota > Gammaproteobacteria > Aeromonadales > Aeromonadaceae > Aeromonas > Aeromonas sp. A35_P. The sequence goes on from NZ_NEVB01000213.1 coordinate 9,088, forward strand.
ACCCGAAAATTGCCACTTGAACAGACGTTTGAATGTTGCCATAGTGGCCAGGAATGTGGACAAATTGCAGCCAATCCCAGGCGCCATCGGCCCGACAGATCACAAGGAAGAGAGAGATGCAGCAGCCATTGGAACAGGCCGTCGCCGAGACGATTCTGCAACGCTTCGAGTCGTTTTACAGCCGGTTTCTCGAAATCACCCAAGGCAGCAAGAGCCGTTTTGAAAACAGCGACTGGCTCGGGGTGCAGCTGGCGGGGCGCGAGCGCATCCGCCTCTATGACCACCACGTGGGGGCGACGGCCGGCTCCATCCGCCAGATGATGGGAGAGCACCACGCCACCCAGGAGTTGCTCAAGCGGGTCAAGGGGGCCTTCAGCGACCTGCTGCCCAAGTGCGAGAACTTCGAGGTGGCGGAGTCCTTCTTCAACTCCGTCTACCGCCGCATCTTTCGCCATCGCAACATCCGCGACGAGAACCTCTACATCCACCCCTTCGTCAGCCGCGGTGACAAGCCCGATCTGGGCGCGTTGCTGCGCATCTATCGCACCGATCTCGCCCACCTGCCGCAGACTCTGAGCCAGCTCTTGGGGGATTACAGCTTCACCCTGCCCTATGAGGACAAACAGCGGGATATTGTCGATATCCATCGTCATCTTGCCGAGAACGGGCCGCATATTCTGCACGATGAGCCCTTCGCCATCGAGCTATTGAGAGAGGTCTTCTACCGCAACAAGGGGGCCTATCTGGTGGGGCTGATCCGGGCAAGGGAGCAGGTCTTTCCCTTCATCCTGCCCCTGCTCAGCACCGGCCAGAGCATCTATGTGGATACCGTCATCTTCGAGCCGGATCTCGCCTCCATCGTGTTCGGCTTCGCCCGCGCCTATTTCATGGTCTATGCCCCGGTGCCGGCGCTGTTCGTCGCCTTTTTGCGCCAGATCATGCCCCACAAGCCGGACTACGAGATCTACAACGCCATCGGCTGCCAGAAGCACGGCAAGACAGAGCTCTATCGCCACTATCAGCACCATCTGGCCCAGAGTCGCGAGCAGTTCGTCATCGCGCCGGGCATCAAGGGAATGGTGATGAGCGTGTTCACCCTCCCCTCCTACGACGTGGTGTTCAAGGTGATCAAGGACGAGTTCACGCCCCCCAAGGACGTGAGCCACGAGCAGGTGAAGGCGAAGTACCGGCTGGTAAAGCAGCATGATCGGGTGGGACGGATGGCCGATACCCAGGAGTTCACCAACTTCGAGTTTCCCCTCGATCGCATATCGCCGGAGCTGCTGGCCGAACTCAAGGCGGTGGCCCCCTCGGCGCTCACCCTCACCGCCGACAAGCTGGTGATCAAACACCTCTACACAGAGCGCAAGATGATCCCGCTCAACCTCTATCTGGACAAGGCGGACGAACAGCAGACCCGGCTCGCGCTGGAGGAGTACGGCAACGCCATCAAGCAGCTGGCGGCGGCCAACATCTTCCCGGGGGACATGCTGTTCAAGAACTTCGGCGTCACCCGCCACGGCCGGGTGGTGTTCTACGACTACGACGAGATCTGCTACATGACGGAGTGCAACTTCCGCCAGATCCCGCCACCGCGCTACCCCGAGGACGAATGGAGCGCCGAGCCCTGGTATTCGGTCGCCCCCAACGACATCTTCCCCGAGGAGTTCGCCACCTTCCTGCTGCAAAAGCCGCAGGTGCGCGAGATCATGCTGGCGCTGCACAAGGAGATGTTCGACGCCAACTACTGGAAGATGCTGCAGAGCAACATCAAGGAGGGGGTGTTCGAGGACGTCTATCCCTACCGGCGCAAGAAGCGTTTCAAGTTCCAGCGTGGCGGCTAGCCGATCCGCCCTCGTTGCAAAAGGGAGTGCAAATAGCAAAAGGGACGCCATGGCGTCCCTTTCTGCATCCGGCTACGTGCGCTACGACAGCCTCTGACAAAAACGTCAGTTACTTGGCGGCAGGCATGGCGTCGAAGGTGAGCAGTGCCGCCTTGTTGGCGTCGCTCAGCACCAGCTGCTGGCCACTGATCTGGAAGCTCGCCACTTTCTCCAGCTTCTGCAGGTAGAGCATCTCCTTGCCGGCCAGCTCGCCCATGCACATCATGCGGGTCGAGCCCATGGGGCCCAGCGCCAGCACGCCGTCACCCTGCTGGGTGATACTGCCGAAATAGCGGTTGCAGCCGCCCTTGCCTGCGACCCTGTCACCGGCCACCTGCAGAGTGAAGGTGTCGCCGCTTGCGCCTTGCAGCTGCCAGGTAGAGGCTTGCAGTTGCGTCAGCTTGGAACCAGTTGCCATGGCGCAGCCTCCCAGGGCCAGCGCGGCCAGCAGAGTCAGTTTCTTGTTCATGGATTCACCTCTCGATATCAGCGAAATAGGGGAAGAAACAGGATGATGGGGGCCTGTGTATCATGAGAGCAGAGCAAATCAAAACTGTTTTATTGTGATTGGGGTTCCCTTTACTAACAGCTGGCATGTGCCATGCTTGTATTCCTGTTCCGGACCCAGGGAGGGGAAAAGAATGGTCAAATCATCCGTCATCGCACTCGTCTCATGCCTCAGCCTCACCGCCCAGGCCGCCGACTGGGATTTCCTCAAGAACGATACCGACAGCCAGCTCTACGTCAAAAGCTACTCAGGCGTGCTGCTCGGCAGTCAGACTCATCACAACGACAGTTTCGATCTCTGGCTCATCAATACCGGATATCAATATCCGCTGCACGATGGCGTCAGCCTCTACATGGAAGCAGGCCCGGCCATCGGCCCCAGCAGCGAGCAATCCGGCTACAACCTGAGCTCGGGGGTGCGCTACCAGCTCTCCCCCATGCTCAACATCGGCAGCCAGCTCAAACAGCTGGAGGTGAACAAGCCCAGCACCCTGCTGGAGCTCAATACCAGCCTGCTGCTGACCCCGCAACTGGCCATCACCGCCAACTACGGCGTCAGCGCCTTTCGCACCGAACAATCCCTCAGCGTCGGGGTCGGCTTCAACTTCTAGCGGATTCAGATAAGCCGGGTGGCGCTCACCAGTACGCCGTTGAGATCGGCGTAGACGTAGTCACCCGGATGTATGGTCACCCCGGCAAACGACACCACGGCATCCAGCTCCCCTTGTCCCCGCTTCTCGGTCTTGACCGGGCAGGGCGCCAGCGCCTTGACCCCCAGCGCCAGTGTCGCCAGCGTGCCCACATCGCGCACGGCGCCGTAGATCACGATTCCTTCCCAGCCCTGCTCCGCCGCCTTGATCGCCAGTTGATCGCCGAGCAGGGCGCGGCACAGGGAGCCACCGCCATCGATCACCATCACCCGCCCCTGCCCGGGCCGGTTGACCAGCTCCCGCACCAGGCTGTTGTCCTCGTAACAGGAGAGGGTGACCGCCTGGCCGTGAAACAGCGCCTTGCCACCAAAATTTTGAAACAGCGGCTCCGCCACCTGCAGGGCATCGCCGTACTCGTCACAGAGATCGGGCAGTAGATCCAGCATCATAAGTCTCCTTCCATGGGCATGAATTCGCTCATTCTTTCATCAAGCAGAGCCCCTGACAATCCAGTGGGATTCAATTCTGCCCAGATGGTGTGGCTCCCCCGCCAGCAACACCGGCAGCAGCCAGAGCTCCCCCTGCTCCACCCAATAGATGGCATTCTGGCCAAAGCGGGCCGCCAGTTGGATGGCCTCGCTGCGCGGGCAAGCCAGCAGCAGCGACGACTCCTGCCATGTTTCATCCAGCGAACTGCCCCGACAAGGCCCCATCACCTGCCAGCGAGGAACCGCCGCAATGGCCCGCCACAGGGCCCGCTGACGGCGGGTATTACGACGCATTCCCAGCTGGCGACTGGCCGGATTCCAGGCCGTCACTATGGCGTAGGCAGGCCATTTCGGCGCCGAAAAGGGTGCAATAAAGCAGATTTTTCTGTAGTTTTCCCACAAATTCATGTCAACCACATGTTACATTCCATTACATTTTATAGGGGCGAAAATGGGGGCAACCCCAAGTATCATGCTGTGAACTCAGGGTTTGACCTATATCAAACCAGAGTTAAAAAGTTGCTATCTGACGGCAAAGAGTGTTGTTATGCGCCTGTTAACTGATAAAATGCAGCCACTTTTGTAATGGACTACCTTTCCAGGCTTCTCTCGATCAGACTTATTGAGAGCCTATGTGTGGCACAGGGATGTTTGCCAACGCTGATGCCAAATTCGCGATAATCCGACCTGATATTCATACCCAGGATGACGTAATTAATTTTCAGGACCGGTCGGGTAACGCCAAAGAGTGTTAAAATTTAGATAATTAACTGATAAGAATCTGGGAATACTCATGCAAACACCACACATTCTGATCGTCGAAGACGAACTGGTCACTCGCAATACCCTGAAAAGCATCTTCGAGGCAGAGGGCTATATCGTGCTCGAAGCCAACAATGGCGACGAGATGCATCAGGCTCTGACTTCCCACACCATCAACCTGGTGATCATGGACATCAACCTGCCGGGCAAGAATGGCTTGCTGCTGGCACGCGAGCTGCGTGAGGACGACAACATCGCCCTGATGTTCCTGACCGGTCGCGACAACGAAGTGGACAAGATCCTGGGTCTGGAGATCGGTGCCGACGATTACATCACCAAGCCGTTCAACCCCCGTGAGCTGACCATCCGTGCCCGCAACCTGCTGAGCCGCACCATGAACGTGGCCGCCGGTGGCGAAGAGAAGAAACTGGTGGAGCGTTACCTGTTCAACGGCTGGGCACTGGACATCAACAGCCGCGCCCTGGTCAGCCCGGCTGGCGACATGTTCAAGCTGCCGCGCTCCGAGTTCCGCGCCATGCTGCACTTCTGCGAAAACCCGGGCCAGATCCAGACCCGCGCCGAACTGCTCAAGAAGATGACCGGCCGTGAGCTCAAGCCCCACGACCGTACCGTGGATGTCACCATCCGCCGTATCCGCAAGCACTTCGAGAGCGTCAACGACACTCCCGAGATCATCGCCACCATCCACGGCGAAGGCTATCGCTTCTGCGGCGAGCTGGAGCAGGAGTAATCCTCCCTCCTCCCGAGTTGAAAAGGCGCCGATGGCGCCTTTTCCATTTCTGCGCCTTTCAGGGTGGCCGAGCTGGCACTACCGCCGGCATCAAAAAACAGACAACAAAAAGCCCACTCGAAGGAGTGGGCTTTTTGCATGAAGGCTGGAGCGGGCAGCGGGAATCGAACCCGCATCATCAGCTTGGAAGGCTGAGGTAATAGCCATTATACGATGCCCGCCTGGCATCAAAACTTGCTTGGTGTGATGGGGAAACCCCACGACAGACAGCCGTTTCGGCTGAGGTGACAACGGCCTTGGCCATTATCAGGAATTTGGAGCGGGTGATGGGAATCGAACCCACGTATGCAGCTTGGGAAGCTACCGTTCTACCATTGAACTACACCCGCGTCAGGGCCTCTACTATATGCATTTTGCCGCCGAGCGCAATCACCTCGATACGTTTTTTTACCGTAAATCAATCTGTTCGACCAACTAATGAGCAGCAAGCCGCTTTTTCAATCAACCGTTTTCACAAGCCGGAATTTACAAGGTTGCCAAGCCTGGGGGGCGAGGATAGTCTTGCGCCACTCGACGCGAGGATGGTGGTAATGGATAAAAAAACGCAAAAACGACTCTATGGCTGGTTGCGCAATCAATCGAGCCACGGCCGGCGCTGGATCGGCCTCTCCATCGGCTTTGGCCTGGGTCAGGGCATCCTGATGGTGGCGCAGGCCTGGCTGCTGGCCACCCTGCTGCACGGCTTCATCATCGAGGGCACCACGCCGGCGCAATCCATCCCCCTCTTCATCACCCTGCTGCTGGTCACCCTCGGCAAGGCGGTGCTGGCCTATGGTCGTGAAGTAGCCAGCTTCAAGGCCGGCAGCGCAGTGCGCCAAGCCATCCGCGAGCTGGTGCTCACCCGCCTCGGCCGGTTGGGACCGGCCTACATCCAGCGTCGACCGGCCGGTAGCTGGGCCAGCCTGCTGCTGGAGCAGATTGAAAACATGCAGGATTTCTTCTCCCGCTACCTGCCACAGATGGCGATTGCCGTGTTCATCCCGGTGGTGATCCTGGTGGCCGTGTTCCCGGTCAACTGGGCCGCTGGCCTCATTCTGCTGGGCACGGCGCCCCTCATTCCGCTGTTCATGATCCTGGTGGGGGTCGGCGCCGCCGATGCCAACCGCCGCAACTTCCAGGCGCTGGCCCGTCTCTCCGGCCACTTCCTCGATCGCCTGAAGGGGCTGCGCACCCTGCAGCTGTTCATGCGCACCCAGGCGGAAGGGGATGCCATTCGCGATGCGTCGGAAGATTTTCGCGAACGCACCATGGAGGTGCTGCGCCTTGCCTTCCTCAGCACCGCCGTGCTGGAGTTCTTCGCCGCCCTCTCGGTGGCGCTGGTGGCCGTCTACTTCGGTTTCTCCTATATCGATCACCTGAACTTCGGCCACTATGGCAGCAAAGTCACCCTGTTTACCGGCCTGTTCGTGCTGTTTCTGGCTCCCGAGTTCTACGCCCCGCTGCGCGAGCTCGGCGCCCACTACCACGCCAAGGCGCAGGCCATCGGCGCCGCCGAACAGCTGCTGGAGTTCCTCGAGGCCGAGGTGACGGAACCCGCCTCAGGCAATGCGCCCTTCCATGCCGACTCCCCCATCAGAGTGGAAGCCCGCGCCCTGGAGGTGCTGAGCGCCGAGGGCAAGGTGCTGGTCGGCCCCATCGACTTCACCCTGGAAGCGGGTGCACGCACCGCCCTCATCGGCGTCAGTGGCGCCGGCAAGAGCTCGCTGGTCAACGCCCTGCTCGGCTTTGCCCCCTATCGCGGCGAGCTCAAGGTCAACGGCCAGGAGCTGGCCAGCCTCGACATGAGCCAGTGGCGCAGGCAGCTGGGCTGGCTCTCCCAGAACCCGCAGCTGTTCCACGCCTCGCTGCGCGACAACCTGCTGCTGGCCAACCCCGCCGCCAGTGACGGCGAACTGGAGGAGGCCCTGAAACGGGCTCAGGCGTGGGAGTTCGCCATGGAGAAGGGGCTCGACTATGCGGTGGGGGATCAGGCCGGCGGCCTCTCGGTCGGTCAGGCCCAGCGCCTCGCCCTGGCTCGAACCCTGCTCAAGTCCACCCAGCTGATGGTGCTGGATGAGCCGACCGCCAGCCTGGATCGCCACTCCGAGCGAGCCATCATGACCACGCTGGAGCAGGTCATCGCCAACCAGACCCTGCTGATGATCACCCACCGCCTCGATCAACTCACCAAGATGGACCAGATCCTGGTGCTGGAGCGCGGCAAGCTGGTGGAGCAAGGCAGCTTCCAGCAACTGAGTAGCGCGCAGGGGCCGTTCGCCCGCCTGCTCTCCCAACGTAACGAGGGTTCTCTCGATGACTGATCTCTTGCCGTTTCTGCGCCTCTATCGCCAGCATTGGCTGAGCCTCTCCCTCGGCCTGCTGCTGGCCCTGGTGACTCTGGTCGCCGGGATGGGACTGCTGTCGCTCTCCGGCTGGTTCCTCTCCGCCGCTGCCGTGGCGGGGATGGCGGTCGCCAGTCGCGACACCTTCAACTACATGACGCCGGCTGGCGGGGTACGCTTCTTCTCCATCATCCGCACCGCGGGCCGCTGGGGTGAGCGGGTGGTGAGCCACGACGCCACCTTCCGGGTGCTGACCCGGCTGCGGGTCTGGTTCTGGCAAAAGCTCTCGCCGCTCTCCACCGGTGCCCTGGCGGGCTTTCGCCAGGCGGATCTGCTCAACCGGCTGGTGGCCGACATCGACGCCATGGACCACGTCTACCTGCGGCTGGTCACCCCCATAGGCGCGGCCCTGCTCAGCACCGCCGGTCTGGTGTTCTTCCTCTCGCTGTTCGATGCCGACCTGGCCCTGATACTGGGCGCCATCCTGCTGTTCGGCATGCTGGCCCTGCCGCTGGTGTTCTACTTCCTCGGCCGCCAGCCCGGTCGCCAGCTGATCGCCGAGAAATCCAACCTGCGTACCCGTCTGGTGGACTATCTGGACGGTCAGGCCGAGCTGCAGATGTTTGCCGCCGCCCCCCGGGCGCGCGACGAGCTGCAGCAGGCCGAGCAGGCGCTGATCCAGGCCCAGGCCCGCATGGCCCGGGTGAGCGGGCTGGCCAACTGCTCGGTGCAACTGCTGAGCGGCTGGACCCTGACCCTGATGCTGTGGTTGGCCGGTCACGGGGTAGCAGGCGCCGCGCCGGATCCCATCACGGCGCTGATGGTGTTCGCCACCCTGGCCAGCTTCGAGGCGCTGATGCCGCTGGCCGGTGCCTTCCAGCACCTCTCAACCAGCCTCACCTCGGCCCGCCGCCTCAACGAGATCCTGCAGGAGGCCAAGGCCCCCGAGTGGGGCCACGAAGAGCGCCACGCGCCACAGGGGGCGCTGCAGATAAGCGACCTCTATTTCAGCTACCCAGGCAACCCGCAGCCGGTGCTGCGCGGCTGCACCCTGCAGCTGCAGGCCGGCGAAAAACTGGCGCTGCTGGGCCAGACCGGCTGCGGCAAGTCCACCCTGATGGGGCTGCTGACCCGTGAATGGCACCCGCAGGCCGGCAAGATCCTGCTCAATGGCAAGCCGCTTAACGACTACAGCGAAGGGGCGCTGCGCGCCTCCCTCTCGGTGGTGAGCCAGCGGGTGCACCTGTTTGCCGATACCCTGCGCGGCAACCTCAAGCTGGCCGCCCCCCATGCCAGTGACGAGCAGCTGGTACAGGTGCTGACCCAGGTCGGCCTTGCCAATCTGCTGGAAGATGACAACGGCCACAGCGACAGCGGGCTCGATGCCTGGCTGGGGGATGGCGGCCGGCCGCTCTCCGGTGGCGAGCGCCGCCGAATCGGCATCGCTCGCGCCCTGCTGCACGACGCCCCGCTCTGGCTGCTGGATGAGCCGACCGAGGGGCTCGACAGCCAGACCGAGCGGGAGATCATGGAGTTGTTGTTCAAGCTGGGGTCGGATCGCACCCTGCTGCTCATCTCCCACCGTTTGCTGGGACTGGAGCAGATGGACCGGATCGCCCTGATGGAAGAGGGGCAGATCCGCCTCTGCGCCCCCCATCAGACGCTGCTGGCAGACGACTACTACCGCAGCCTGCATCAGCGGCTGGCGCCGGCCTGATGAGCAACGAGAGAGGGGCGCCCGGTGCGCCCTCTCTCATGACAGCAGGCCAGTCATCTTTGCCGGCGGCGTGAAGCCGCACAGGCAACACACAGCCGGCTCCTGGTCACACCCCGCCCATACGGCTAAAAATGGGGCTGGTCGCCACCGTCGACTGGCCCCTATAATGGCCCCTTCGTTATTCCACAAGATGCCGACATGGAGCGCCTGCGCCTTGCTACTGTCCTCATCACCGACACAAGATATGAGACGATGAAACGCCTGATCCTGATGATGCCCCTGATTGCCTCCGGCTGCGCCGACTTTGCCTTCAACAGCAATCTGGACAAAGAGAACTTCGACGAGTACTTCAAGCCGGGCAGCGTTCAGATCTATGAACAGGGCCAGCTGGCCGATCTCAACTACCTCTACCTCGGTACCGTCGAAGGAGAGTCCTGCCAGAGCGATGCCAAGCAGCCGATCCCCAACGCCGGCGAGGCCCGCACCCTGGCCCGCCGCCGTGTGGCCGACATGGGCGGCAACGGCGTCACCTTCGACAAGTGCGCCGAATTCAGCGACACCCCGGGCTGCCTGAAGCAGGTGATCTGCTACGGTCAGGCGCTGAAAGTCGCCACCGAGAAATAAGCGCAACTGCAAGGAGCCTGCATGGCACTGGCCATCGTTCGCCTCGGCACACCCCGCCTGCCCGACGAGGGACTGCGGATCGGCACAGTGCGCCGCCCGCCCCGCGGCGTGCCCAAAACCGAGTTTGCCAGCCAGGATTGGTACGACGTCTGGTTCCCCAATCTCGCCCCCAGCAACGACACCATGAAGCTGGGTCAGGCTGCCGAGACGCCCGCCCAGTGGAGCGCCTTCTGCAAACAGTACAAGGCCGAGCTGGCCACCCCCGCCGCCAGGCACGATCTGGCGCTGCTGGCCGCCCTCTCCCACACCACCAACCTGTCGGTGGGCTGCTACTGCGAACAGGAGTCCCGCTGTCATCGCGCCATCCTGCGCGAGCTGCTAACCGCCGCCGGCGCCGCCATGCGCGCCGAGTAACGCCGCTCACATCAGACAGAAAAGGGCATCTCTCGATGCCCTTTTGCTTTGCTGCCGCACTTGTTGGCCTCTAGCGGACCAGCTGACGCAGCCGCGCCTCCTGCTCGGCGGTGATGCCGGCGGCCACCACGGCGTCTGGCGCACCGGCCAGCCACTCGGCCACATCCGCCACAGTCTCCTCCAGCGGCCGAAAGTTGAGACCCTGCACGATGGCCGCCTCGGCGCTGATGCGGCCATAGCCGGCATACTCGGGCTGGGCATTGGGCAACAGGGTCGGATAGCTCTGCCAGGGCTCCACCCCGGCGGCCAGCAGCGCGGGCCAGGGTGCCCACTCCGGCAGGATCGCAGTGGCGGGGGCCAGCCTGGCGGCCAGGCGATCCACCCAGTCGCTCAGTGCGATGCCCGGCTTGACCAGGTTGAAGATGCCGCTCAATTGCTGCTCGGCGGCCCGCAGCACGAACTCGGCGCAGTCGCGCACGTCCAGATATTGCAGCCGGTCTTCCCCCTGCCCCGGCAGCAGCCAGGGGCCGCCCCGCTGCACCCGCGTGATCCACCAGGCCAGCCGGCCGGTGGGATCATGGGGGCCGCACAAGACGCCCGGGCGCAAGATGCAGAGCCGCTCGCCCCAACGGGCGCGATAGATCGCCTCGCACAGCACCTTGAGGGGGCCGTAATCTTCCGGCAGCTCCCCCTCGGCCATCTCGTGCAGCGGCGCCGACTCATCCTGCCCGGGTTGGGCGAAGTCGCGATAGACACTGATGGTGGAGATGAAGATCAGCCGTTCGCAGCGCCCGAGCAGGGCGGCCGAGAGGTTCGCCGCCTGTTCGGGACGATAGCAGCAGGTGTCGATGGCCAGATCCCAGCCATCCTGATGATGATGCAGCGGGGTCAGGTCCTGATCCCGGTCCCCCTGCAACTGGGTCAACTCGCGCCAGTCCGGATGCTGGCGCCGGCCGCGATTGAACAAGGTCACCTCGTGGCCCCAGTCCAGCGCCAATGAGGCGAGATGGCGACCCAGAAATCCGGTGCCGCCGATGATCAGCAGTTTCATCCCTGTCTCTCCTGTGCGGCGCGGCCCATCCTCGATGGCCACGCCGGTTGTGCCGGCCCGTCCTGCCGGCGGACGAGCCTTTCACTCTTCCTGCGCCCACCCTACGCAAGTTGGCGGCGCGATACAGCCTTCGGGCGGCCGGGATGGGAGCAAGATCACGGCAAGCGTGTACGCCTGCGTTTTAAGGGCTGCTGTGCTACATTGCCGGGGTTTTCAGTCAGGATCCGCCATGAAGTTCGAAATCGACACCCTGGGTATCATCCACTCTCCCTACAAGGAGAAGTTCGCCATCCCGCGCCAGCCCGGTCTGGTCAAATCGGCCCGCGCCCGCCTCGAGCTGCAGCCCCCCTACGATCAGCCGGACGTGCTGCGCGGCATCGAGCAGTTCTCCCACCTCTGGCTCAGCTTCGTGTTTCACCAGACCATGGCGCAGGGCTGGCACCCGACGGTGCGCCCGCCGCGCCTGGGCGGCAACGAGCGGGTCGGGGTGTTTGCCACCCGCTCCACCTTTCGTCCCAACCCGCTCGGCCTCTCGGTAGTCGAGCTGCACGGGGTCGGCCGTGAGCGCGGCAAGCTCTGGCTCGAGCTGGGGGCGGTGGACCTGCTCGATGGCACCCCCATCGTCGACATCAAGCCCTATGTTCCCTATGCCGACAGCCTGCCGGATGCCCGCGGCGGTTTCCGCCCCCGACGCCCCCACCCCGCCGCTGGCGGTGAGTTTCAGCCCAGAGGCAGAACTGCAGCTGCAACCCTGGCTCAAGGCCCATCCCGAGCTGCGCCTGCTGGTGAGCGAGGTACTGGCCCAGGATCCCCGCCCCGCCTACAAGAAGGGCAAGCCGGATGACAAGGAGTACGGCGTCAGGCTGTTTGACTGCAACGTGCGCTTTCGCATCAGCGAGCCCAATTGCCTGGTGCTCGCCATCGAGCCGGCCCAGTGAGCCAGCCATAAAAAAACCACCCGTTCGGGTGGTTTTTTGTCAGTCATGATCCTTGTGCCTGAGGGCAATCTGGCGAAATTCCTCCTCGCAAGCGAGGAAGGCGTCGACGATGGCCGGATCGAAATGGTGGCCACGCCCCTCCACTATGATGGTTCTGGCCTGCTCATGGCTGAAGGCGGGCTTGTAGACCCGTTTCGAGATGAGGGCGTCGTAGACATCCGCCAGCGCCATCAGCCGGCCCGACAAGGGGATCGCCTCCCCCGCCAGCCCGGCCGGATAGCCGCTGCCATCCCACTTCTCGTGGTGAGTGAGGGAGATCTCTCGCGCCAGCCGCAGGAAGGAGTTGGAGCCGAGCTGGGCTTCGGCGCTCGCCAGCGCGTCGGCGCCAATCTGGGGGTGGCGCTTCATGATGGCGAACTCCTCGTCCGTCAGCTTGCCCGGCTTGAGCAGGATGGCATCGGGAATGCCCACCTTGCCCACGTCGTGCAACGGCGCCGACTTGAACAGCAGATCGATGGTGGCATCGTCCAGCGGATAGCGATCCCAGTCGCTGCGGCTCAACTGCTCCGCCAGCACCTTGACGTAGAACTGGGTGCGGATGATGTGGGCGCCGGTCTCGTTGTCGCGGGTCTCCGCCAGCGAGGCGAGCCCCAGGATGGCCACGTCCCGGGTCAGGTTGAGCTCGTCCTGGCGCGCCTTCAGCTCGCCAATCATCTGGTTGGTGCCGGCGGCAATCAGGCCGAACTCATCGTCCCGGATCACCGGTACCCGCGCCTCCAGATCGCCGCACTGCACCTGCGCCATGGCGCGAGTCTGATGCATCAGGGAGAGGGTCAGGTTGCGGCCATAGCCGCGAATGATGAGCCAGAGATAGCCGAAGGTCACCATCATCACGAAGGCGATCTCCAGCAAGATGTAGTGCTGGGCATCGAGCCGCGGCAGGCTCTTGTCCACTGTGACCAGCCACTCCAGATCCTTGTTGAACAGCAGGAAGAACACAGCGCCAAGCAGGGTCAGGGTGGTGAAGGCGAACAGGGAGAACTTGCGGGAAACCGGCATGGCCAGCGGCTGGTTCAGCACCAGGCAGGCCTGATGCTCCCGCAGCTTGGCCCGCTGCCAGTCCCGCTGCAGCGAGAGATCCGCCGCCACCAGGAAGCCCAGGGTGCTCATCCCCAGCAGGATCTTGAGGTGGCTCTCCAGCGGAAAATCATACCGGATGCCGTTGTAGCCAGAGAGCAGCAAGGCCCCCAGCAGGTAGAAGCCCACCTCCAGCCCGAAGCCTCCCAGCCCCTGACCGGACAGCGTCACCTTGCGCAGCAGTTGATCGCGCAGGACAAACATGATGGCAAAGGTCACCAGCGCGGGCCCCAGCAGCTGGGGCAGCGTCAGGCTCTCCAGAAATGGGCAGACCTGCAGCCCGTAAAGACAAAACAGTGACAGCGTCACCCCGTAGTGAAGGGCGCAGCGCCCCGTGATCCTCTGCATGATTCCACCCAAACCTTATCGTCATGACGGCGGGGAGATGACCCCGCCCCTCACAGGCGCCGCAACAACAGGCTCCCGATCGAGTAGCCGGCGCCAAACGAGCAGAGCACACCGCGGGCCCCCGCGGGAAGGTCGCGATTGTACAGATGGAACGCGATAATGGAACCCGCCGAGCTGGTGTTGCCGTAGCTGTCGAGGATCACCGGCGCCTCCTGCTGGCTGGCATCGTGGCCGAGCAGCTTGCGGGCGATGAACTGGTTCATGGTCAGATTGGCCTGATGGAGCCAGAGCCGGTTCAGGGAGTCTGCCGCCCAGCCCTGCTCATCGAGTTGGCCGGCGATCTGGTCGCACACCAGCGGCAGCACCTCCTTGAACACCTTGCGCCCCTGCTGGCGGAACAGCTTGTCATCGCCGTAACGGGTGCGCGGGCTGAGCCGGTTCAGGAAACCGAAGTTGTTGCGGATGTTGTTGGAGTACTGGGTCACCAGCTTGCTGGCCACCAGTTGCCAGGGGTTGGCCACCTGACAATCGGCCTCCCGCTCCAGCAGCACGGCGGTGCAGGCGTCACCGAAGATGAAGTGGCTGTCTCTGTCACGGAAGTTGAGGTGCCCAGAGCAAATCTCCGGGTTGACCACCAGTGCGAGTCTGGCGGTGCCGGCCGCCAGCATGTCCGCCGCCGTCTTGATGCCGAAGGTGGCGGAGGAGCAGGCCACGTTCATGTCAAAGGCCATGCCGCTCGCCCCCAGATAGTGCTGCAGCTCGATGGAGAGGGCCGGATAGGGGCGCGGCATGTTGGAGGCAGCGACGATCACCAGATCTATTTCCCCCGGCTCGCGTCCGGCGGCGATCAGCGCCTGCTCGGCGGCGGCCACCGCCATCTCCACCATGATGGAGGGCTTGTCATCGGGCCGCTCGGGCAGCAGCGGCTGCATGATGTCCGGATCCAGCACCCCCTCCTTGCTCACCAGATAGCGGCTCTTGATGCCGGAAGCCTTCTCGATGAATTCGCTGCTCGAATGCTGTTTCGCAGGCAGCTGGCCGGCGTCGATGGCGGAGGCGTTCTCCTCGTTGTAGAGATCCACGTACTGGTTGAAGGCGGCCACCAGCGCTTCGTTGCTGACGGCAAAGGGAGGGGTATAGAGGCCTGAGCCACTGATCACGATAGAGGTCATCTTTGCTCCTCGCCGGGTTCACTCCCGGCTTGTTGGTCTGTTCGGGTAGAGAGGGTCACAGCTGGTCGATGGCCGCCGCCAGACCCGCCAGGGTCAGCGGGTGCATGCGCCCGCCGATCAATTCGTTCATCAGCTTGATGGAAGGGTGCCAGAGCCACTCCCGGCGCGGGGTGGGATTGATCCACACCAGCTTGGGAAAGTGCTGCTGCAGGCGGGCCAGCCACACCTGGCCGGCCTCCTCGTTCCAATATTCGACACTGCCGCCGGGCCAGGTGATCTCGTAGGGGCCCATGGTGGCATCCCCCACCAGGATCACCTTGTAGTCACTGCCGTAGGTGCGCAGCAGGCGCAGGGTATCGAAGCGCTCCTCGTGCCTGCGGGCGTTGTCTCGCCAGACAAAGTCGTAGAGACAGTTGTGAAAATAGAAGTACTCCAGGTGCTTGAACTCGTGGCGCAGAGCAGAGAAGAGGCGTTGCACCTCGGCCACGTGGGCATCCATGGAGCCTCCCACGTCGAAGAAGACCAGCAGCTTGACCCCGTTGTGGCGCTCGGGTCTGAGCTTCACATCGAGCCAGCCCTGCCTGGCCGTGCTCCGGATGGTGTCGTCGAGATCCAGCTCGTCCGGGTTGCCCTGGCGCACCCAGCGCCTGAGTTTGCGCAGCGCCAGCTGGATGGCCCGTTGCCCCAGCGGCGAATCGTCGCTGAAGTTGCGATAGTGACGCGCCTCCCACACCTTGACCGCCTTGCCATGCTGGCCCTCTCCCCCCATGCGGATCCCTTCCGGGTGAAAACCGCCGTGGCCGAACGGGCTGCTGCCACCGGTGCCGACCCACTTGTTGCCGCCGGCGTGGCGCTCCTTCTGTTCGTTCAAGCGCTGGTTGAGGGTCGCCAGCAGCTGATCCAGCCCGCCAAGGGATTGGAGCAACGCCTTCTCCTCGGCGCTCAATAGCCGCTCGAACTCCTTGCGCAGCCACTCATCCGGCAGGCTCTCCGGCAGCAGGGGGATGGCGGCCAACCCTTCGTAATACTCGGCGAAGGCGCGATCGAAGCGATCATAGTGAGCCTCATCTTTTACCAGCAGACAGCGGGATAGTTGGTAGAACTCGTCCATGTCGAGGCTGGCCAGCCGGGTTGCCAGCGCCCCGTGCAAGTCCAGCAGTTCGCGCAGGCTGCAGGGGAGCTGGTGGCGACGCAGGTGGGTAAAAAAGTCGATCAGCATCTAGCTACCACGGCGGGCCAGAAAGGCGAGCTTCTCAAAGAGATGCAGGTCCTGCTCGGTCTTGAGCAGGGCACCGTAGAGGGCGGGCACCAGCTTGCCGGGCTCGCGGGCGCGCATCACCTCGGGGGAGATGTCGTCAGCCAAGAGCAGCCGGATCCAGTCCAAGAGTTCCGAGGTGGAGGGCTTCTTGCGCAGCCCCTCTACGTCCCGCAGCTCGAAGAAGAGATCCATCGCCTCGCCGAGCAGGCTCTCCTTGAGGTCGGGGTAGTGAAGTTTGACGATGGCCTGCATCTCGGCCTTGTCGGGGAAGCGGATGTAGTGAAAGAAGCAGCGGCGCAGGAAGGCGTCCGGCAACTCCTTTTCATTATTGGAGGTGATGATGACCACAGGGCGCTGACGGGCCTTGATGCGCTCGCCGGTCTCGTAGACGTCGAACTCCATCCGATCGAGCTCCTGCAGCAGATCGTTGGGAAACTCAATGTCCGCCTTGTCGATTTCATCGATAAGCAGCACAGGGCGCAGGTCGGCAGTGAAAGCCTGCCACAGCTTGCCGCGGCGGATGTAGTGGCCTATCTCCCCCACCCTGGGGTCGCCGAGCTGGGAGTCCCGCAGCCTGGCCACCGCATCGTACTCATAGAGCCCCTGCTGGGCCTTGGTGGTGGATTTGATGTGCCAGGCGATAAGCTCGGTGCCCAGATGGCTGGCCACGGCCTCTGCCAGCTCTGTCTTGCCCGTGCCGGGTTCACCCTTGATGAGCAGCGGCTTCTCCAGCACGATGGCGGCATTGACCGCCATCTTGAGCGCCTCTGAGGCGAGATAGCGATCGCTTCCTGCAAATCCCATAACGTCCATTCCTTTGACGACGAG
>NZ_NEVB01000214.1:0-25387 GCF_002259925.1 Aeromonas sp. A35_P
CCCCCTGACCCTGTGCGCCCTCTACCCCCACCTGCGCGACGCCTACTGGCTGTCGGTCAATCAGGGCATGGTGGAGGAGGCCAAGCGACTCGGCGTGAAGCTGCGTATCCACGAGGCAGGGGGCTACGGCGCCCTTGCCGAACAGCGCCGCCAGTTGCAGCAGTGCGTGAGCGAGGGGAGCGATGCCATCCTGCTCGGCGCGGTGAGCTACGACGGGCTCGGCGAGGCGATCGGCGCCAGCCCGCTGCCGGTGTTCGGCCTGGTCAACGACCTGCCCGCCGGACTGGTCAAGGCCAAGGTGGGGGTCTCCTGGTATCAGATGGGCTGGCAGATGGGCCACTGGCTAGCCAAGCGCCACCCTGCCGGCAGCCCGCCGGTGACGGTGGCGCTCTTTCCCGGCCCGCAGGCGAGCGGTGGCAACAACTTCGTCGAGCCCGGCTTTGCCGCAGCCATCCAGGGCAGCGCCATCAGGCTGGTAACCACGGCGCGCGGTGACAACAGCCGCGAGATCCAGCGCACCCTGGTGCAGCAGACCCTGGCCCGCCACCCCGACCTCGACTATCTGGTGGGGGGCGCCATCGCCGCCGAAGTGGCGGTCAACGAGCTGGCCCAGCGCCAACTCACAAAACCCCAAGTGTTGAGCACCTACTTCAGCCACGGGGTGCAGCGCGGCCTGCGCCGGGGCAAGGTCCTGGCCGCCAACAGCGATCAGATGCGCCAGCAGGGACGTCTTGCAGTGGCCCAGGCGGTCTGCCTGCTGCAAAGTCCCGAGGCCAGCGAGCAGCAGTGTCCGCGGGTAATGGGACCACCCATCCTGACCCTGGAGACCCCCCTGGCCAATCCCGCCAACTCTCTGTCCGATGGCACCTTTCGCCCCGTCTACCGGGTCGGCTTCGACGCCAGCGGCAACTAACCAAGTACTCAAGGAGAAGAGATGAACACATTGCATGCGAGCTGCCTGTGCGGCGCCGTGGCCCTGACCCTGCCGGATCAGTTCGACTATATGGGGAACTGCCACTGCAGCGAATGCCGCAAGTTTTCCGGGGCGGACTACGCCTCCGTCGGCGGGCTGGATGGTGACAAGGTGACCATCGCGAAGGGGAGCGAGGCCATCAGCCGCTACCAGAAATCGGACGAGACCAGCCTCGCCTTCTGCCGCCACTGCGGCTCCAGCCTGTTCAGCCAGAAGCGCAGCACGGGCAAGATCAATCTGCGGCTGGGGATACTGGACGAGGTGCCAAGCCAGAAGCCCGCGTTTCACATCTTCGTCGGCTCCAAGGCGCCCTGGCACCAGATAGGGGACGACTGCCCGCAGTTCGACACCCGGCCATCGGCCTGAGCGCCTCGCAAAGCTGAGGATCAGGCGGCCAGCTCGCCGGCGAACAGATAGCCTTCCCCGTGTACGGTGACGAACAGTTGCGGGTCACGGGGATCTTGCTCCATCTTGCCCCGCAAGCGGCGGATCAGCACGTCTATGGTGCGATCGCTCGGGCCATCGCCGCGGTGGCTGGTGAGGGCCAGGATCCGCTCCCGGCTCAGCACCCGCCCGGCGTTGGCGATGAAGGCCACCAGCACTTCGTACTCCGCCTTGGTCAGGCGCACCGGCACCCCGTCCTTGCTGAGCTGGCGGCGGGGAATATCGAAGCGCCAGGGGCCGAAGCGCACCGCATCGTCTGCCACCGCCGGCTCACTCGGCTGGGCTGCGGCCAGCGAGATGCGCCACAGCAGGTTCTTGACCCGCACCAGCAACTCTCTTAGCTCAAACGGCTTGGTGACATAGTCGTCGGCCCCCATCTCGAGGCCCACTATCTTGTCCACCGCATCGCTGCGGCCGGTCACCAGGATGATCCCCACCGTGCTGCGGGCGCGCAGCTCGCGGGTCAACAGCAGGCCATCCTCCCCCGGCAGGTTGATGTCCAGCATCACCAGGGCCACCTCCTGTGCTGCC
The DNA here is from genome assembly GCF_002259925.1 of Aeromonas sp. A35_P. Lineage (NCBI taxonomy): Bacteria > Pseudomonadati > Pseudomonadota > Gammaproteobacteria > Aeromonadales > Aeromonadaceae > Aeromonas > Aeromonas sp. A35_P. The sequence goes on from NZ_NEVB01000214.1 coordinate 1,949, forward strand.
AGCACGGCCCGCATCTCCTGGCCGTTCTCGACCGCGGTCACCCGATAGCCCTCCCGCTCGAAATAGCCGGTCAGCTTCTCGCGGGTCACGACATCGTCTTCAACAACCAGAATGTGGTGGCTCATGGGCAGGGTCCGCAGGGTTAGACAGAGTTCAACATGGGGGAATTATTCTATTCATAATTTTTCATAAATACCCCTATTTCGTTAATTATCGGCGGCAGCCCTGTTCACAACGCCTCCCTATCATGGCCTCCATCAAAAAAGCGATGTGAGAGAGCATGATGAAAAAACTGTGGCATTTCCTGCGCACCCCCAGCCGCCGCTGGTCGGTATTGGCGCTGCTGCTGGCGGGCGTCGGGGTCACCCTAGCCGGCAGCGTCGGCCTGCACTACGGCTTCGAGAAGACCAGTACCCTCGAGTTCTGCATCTCCTGCCATACCATGAAGGAGACCGTGTACCCCGAGTACAAGGAGTCCATTCACTTCAAGAACGCCTCCGGCGTCCAGGCCATCTGCACCGACTGCCACCAGCCGAAGGATTTCGTCGGCAAGGTGGCCCGCAAGATGGAGGCGGCCAACGACCTCTATCAGCAGTACATAGGCCACAGCATCGACACCCAGGAGAAGTTTGAAGACCGGCGTCTGCACCTAGCCGAGAAGGTCTGGGCTCGCATGAGCAGCCAGAACTCCAAGACCTGCAAGTCCTGCCACAGCTACGACAACATGGATCACGCCAAGCAGTCCCCCGCCGCCGCCCTGGCGATGAAGGATGCCGCCGCCAAGAACATGAACTGCATCGAGTGCCACAAGGGCATAGCCCACGAGCTGCCGAACATGGCGGGCGGCTTCCGTGCCACCTACGCCACCCTGGCAAACGAAGCCCAGCAGGCACCGGCCGCCGAGACCCTCTACACCCTGGGCGAGAAGGATCTCTACGCAAGCGAAGAGAGCACCGATCCGGTCGGCAAGCTGCTGCCCGCCTCCCGCATCGAGGTGGTGGCCCGCAGCGGCGATCGCCTCAAGGTGACCATCGAAGGGTGGCGCGAAAGCGCAGGCAAGGGCCGCGTGCTGAGCGAGTACATGGGCAAGCGAGTCTTCGTGGCCACCATCCGTGACGAGCTCAGGACCAACGAACAGATCCTGAAACAGGAGACCGACAGCGCCACCCACATCGAGTGGGAACAGGTGCAGGTGCAGGCCTGGGTCGATGGCAAGGGGCTCGAGTCCTCCCTCCAACCCATCTGGGATTATGCCGGCGAGATGTACAAGTCCACCTGCAACTCCTGCCACGCGGCGCCGGATCCGGCTCACTTCACCGCCAACGGCTGGATCTCGGGTCTCAAGGCCATGTCCGCCTACTACCGCCTGAGCAAGGAAGAGGAGCGCACCCTGCTCAAGTACCTGCAAAACCATGCTGCCGATACCGGTGGTCAGGGCAGCCACTAAGTCCGGATTTGAGAAAGGAATAACAAGATGATCAATATTTCCCGTCGTGGTTTTCTGGGTGGCTTGCTGGCCAGTGGTGCCAGCGCCCTGATCGGCCCTTCCCTGCTCGGTCGCGCCGTGATGGCCGCCGAGTCCGGCGAAAAACTGGTGCAGTCCGGCTCCCACTGGGGCGCCTTCCGCGCCCGTGTGGTCGATGGCCGCTGGGTCGAGACCCTGCCGTTTGAGCATGACAAGCATCCGACCGAGATGCTCAAGGCCCTGAGTGAAGTGGTCTACAACCCCTCCCGCATCCGCTACCCCATGGTGCGGCTGGACTGGCTGCGCAAGGGCCACCAGTCCGACACCAACGAGCGCGGCCAGAACCGCTTCGTGCGGGTAACCTGGTCCCAGGCGCTGGACTTCTTCTATCACGAGCTGGAACGGGTGCAGAAGACCTATGGCCCGAGCGCCCTCTACGCCGGTCACTCCGGCTGGCAGTCGGTGGGCAAGCTGCACTCCGCCGGCGCCATGCTGGGCCGCGCCATGAACCTGCACGGTACCTATCTGACCAAGGCCGGTGACTACTCCACCGGCGCTGCCCAGGTGATCCTGCCCCACGTGGCGGGCGCCATGGAGGTGTACGAGCAGCAGACCTCCTGGCCCCTGGTGCTGGAGCACAGCAAGACCATCGTCATCTGGGGTTCCGATCCCATCAAGAACCTGCAGGTGGGCTGGCTGGTGCCGGATCACAGCGTCTACGAATACTGGGCACAGCTGAAAGAGAAGGTGGCCAGGGGCGAGATCAAGGTCATCAGCGTCGACCCGGTCAAGTCCAAGACCCAGAAGTACCTCAATTGCGATCAGGTGACCCTGAACCCGCAAACCGACGTCCCACTGATGCTGGGTATCGCCCATACCCTCTACAGCGAGAAGCGTCACGACGAGGCCTTCCTCAAGAACTACACCACCGGCTTTGACAAGTTCCTGCCCTATCTGCTGGGCACCAGGGATGGTCAGGTGAAAGATGCCGAGTGGGCTTCCGCCATCTGTGGCGTGCCTGCCGACACCATTCGCGAGCTGGCGCGCACCATGGCCAGCGGCCGCACCCAGCTCATCGGCGGCTGGTGCGTGCAGCGCATGCACCACGGCGAACAGTACGCCTGGATGCTGGTGGTGCTGGCCTCCATGCTGGGCCAGATCGGTCTGCCGGGGGGCGGCTACGGGTTTGGCTGGCACTACAACGGCGCCGGTACCATCACCAGCACAGGCCCCATCATGTCCGGCTTCAGCTCCGTCATCCCCGGGGTCAAGCCACTCCACGACGGCGACTGGAAGGGCTACTCCAGGTTCATCCCGGTGGCCCGTTTCGTCGACTGCATCCTGAACCCGGGCAAGCGCATCGCCTTCAACGGTCAGACCATCACCTACCCCCAGATGAAGATGGCGGTGTTCTGCGGCAACAACCCGTTCCACCATCAGCAGGATCGCAACAAGATGATCGCCGCCTGGCGCAAGCTGGAAACCGTGGTGAGCGTGGATCACCAGTGGACCGCCAGCTGCCGCTTCGCCGATATCGTGCTGCCGGCCACCACCACCTACGAGCGGGATGACATCGAGCAGTGGGGTTCCCACGCCAACGCCGGCATCCTGGCCATGCACAAGGTGGTTGAGCCGCTGTTCGAGGCGCGCGACGACTACGACATCTTCGCCGATCTCTGCCGCCGCTTCGATCGCGAGGCCGAGTTCACCGGAGGCAAGAGCAAGCTGGAGTGGATCCAGAGCATCTATGACGACGCCCGTCTGCAGGGCCGCGGCATTGGCATCCGCCTGCCCCGCTTCAGCCAGTTCTGGCACGGTGAAGGCTTCGTCAGCTTCCCGGCGGGCCAGCCCTGGGTGCGGCACGAGTCGTTCCGCAAGGAGCCGGATCTGGAGCCGCTGGGCACCCCGTCCGGCCTCATCGAGATCTACTCCAAGACCATCGCCGACTACGGTTACGCGGATTGCCCGGGCCACCCGGTCTGGATCGAGCCTTACGAGCGCTCCCACGGCGGCCATGGCAGCCAGCAGTTCCCGCTGCACCTGCAATCCTGTCACCCGGACAAGCGGCTGCACAGCCAGCTCTGCTCCTCCGATGCTTATCGTGCCACCTACACGGTGCAGGGGCGCGAGCCTGTCTACATGAACCCGCAGGACGCCAGGGCGCGCGGGCTCAAGGATGGGGATCTGGTGCGGGTCTTCAACGGCCGCGGTCAGGTGCTGGCCGGTCTGGTGGTGAGCGATGACTACGCCCCTGGCGTGGTACGTATCCAGGAGGGGGCCTGGTACGGCCCGCAGGAGGGCGGCAAGGCGGGGACCTTGTGTACCTATGGCGATCCCAACGTGCTGACTGCCGACATCGGCTCCTCCAGCCTGGCGCAGGCCACCACGGCCCACACCGCCCTGGTGGAGATAGAGAAGTTCCGCGGGCAGGCGCCGGCCGTCACCGCCTTCGGAGCGCCGGAATCCGCCAAGGGCATCGATCCCATGTTCCCGGCACTGTGACCCGAGGGGACGAAAGTCACCCCTTGAGTTTCCTTTATTTTTAAAGTCGTTAGAATCGGGAGCCTCTATGGCTCCCGATTGTCATCCACGGAGGATAAATGCAGGAATTCATGGCTACCAGCGAACGCCGGGCCGAGCTTTACTGGTGGTTCTCCACCCTGTTCGCTGCCGAACTTAGTGATGCACAGATCGCTGAATACGACACCTACGACGTACGCAGCTTCTTGAAGAGCCTCTCCACTCTCGACCCCATGCGCGAGGCCGTGGCCGAACTGAACGAGGCCATCGCCCGCCTGCTGGTGCGCCCGGATCGCCAGCTGGAGCTGGCCGCCGACTTCGCCGGCCTGTTCCTGGTCGACCCCAAGCAGGGTGCCCTGCCCTACGAGTCGCTCTACCGCAGTGATGCCAAGCTGCTGATGCAGGCCCCCATGAGCGAGATGCAGGCCCGCCTCGATCGCCTCGGCATCAACGTCAGCGATAAATACAAGGAGCCCGCCGATCACCTGGCCATCGAGCTGGATCTGATGGGCAACCTCATCATCCGCGCCGCCGAGGCGACCACCGCCGCCCAGCGTGAAAGCTGGCTCGGCGAGCAGGAGTCCCTGCTGCACGGCCACCTGCTCGGCTGGTTCGACAAGTTCGAGAGCGCCTGCCGCGCCGCCGACCAGTTCGGCTTCTACGGCGCCAGTGCCCGGCTGCTGGGGGTATTCCTCAAGATGGATGCCAACTACCTCAGCCTGGTCAAACCGGCGCAAGCCGCCGACTAAGCCGATGAAGACAGCCCTGCTCCTGATAGCATGCTGGCTGCTGGCCCTGATCCCGCAGGATCAGGGCATCACTCCCCTCGTCGCCCTGCTGTTCAATCCGGACCGGGAACTCTACGGCACCGCCCAGCTCACCGGCTTCGCCGGCATACTGCTGACCCTCTACCTCGCCAACCTCGGCGTCGAGGTAGTGCTGCGCCGCCGCTTCCAGATAGCGGGCATGCTGGCCCTGCTGGCCGCCTGGATCGACTTCATCCACAGCAGCGGCAGCGAGGCCCACTGGCTGCTGCTCTACGTCATGGCGCTGCCGTTTCACGTGGTCGGCTGGCTGGTCCTGGTGCGCGGCATCCAGGCGTTTGGCCGCCAGAAAGGCTGAAAAAGCGCCAAAACTATTACAAATCATGACAGCCCAATCCCCCCGGTTGCCCTTGTGGCAAGGTCAGCGGGGTAATTGCGGGTAACATTCGCTTACATTCAGCTCCCGTTCAGTTTCACGACAACCGCTATAGTGCCGCTCCTTTTCCGACCGATACAGGAGCATCAGCATGCCTCCACAGGATGCGCGCATCACGGGCCTCGATCTGCTGCGAGGGCTCGTCATCTTCATGGCCGTCTTCGAGCACTACACCGGCTACCTCAACTACTGGTACATCGACTTCTTCAATCGGGAGCACGCCCTGTGGGACAGCTTCTACCTCTCCCACAAGGCGATGGCCGGCCAGCTGCTGCCCATGGATCATCTGACGGCCCAGGTGTCGGCCTGGCTCATCCCCTGGGTCAGCCAGATCTACCTGGCGCTGGCCGCCTTCAATCTCAGTCGCCGCGACCAGGCCAGCTTCAGACCACAGCTGGGCGGCAAGCTGGTGCTGTTCGCCAGCATCATACTGGTGCTCTATGTGGAAGGACTGGTGATCGCCCCCAACTTCGGCGAGGCGCTCTCTTTCTATCCGGTGATGCTGTGGATGTGCCTGCTGGCGCTCTTCTCGCTGGTCTACGCCTGGTTCGGCATCCGCGGCATGTTGCTGCTGACCCTGCTCAGCCTGCTGCTGGATCAGCTCGGCGTGCAGGATCTGCTCGGCCACCTCGACGGCTGGATGAAGCTGCATGTGCACCCCGACTACGAGCTGGATGCCCGCCTCGACCTCTTCATGGCCAGCGGCTGCTTCGGCTTCCTCTACGGCTGGTGCTGGCATCAGCAACCCCAATGGCGGGACCGCCTCAACACGCTGGTGCTGACGCTCTCGCTGGTGGCACTGGCCTGCTATCTCATGTTCGGCGAGACCAGCACGGTCGAGCTCAGCGACATCTACGCCAACGAGCATGAGCTGGCGATGGACATGATCGGGCGTGCCGGCATCTGGGGCATGGAGTTTCTGGTGATCGGGGCCGTGCTCTGGCTGCATCAGCGCAACATTCGCCTCTGCTGGCGCCCGCTCAACTGGATCGGCATGTACTCGCTGACCGTCTTCATCTTCCACAAGAGCATCTTCGTGCACCTGTGGGGCCCGCTTCTGCTGTGGTGGACCGCCCGCCAAGGCACCATCCTGCCCAACATTTTCGGCCTCATCATGGCGCTCAGCGCCACCAGCGTGCTGCTCATCTACGCCTTCCAGCGCTCCGGCATCATCTGCCACCTGATGGGCATGCACCAGGATCGGGACTGGGTGCGGCTCTATGGCAAGTAAGCTGTGGCTGGTGTTGCTGCTCCTGGCGCTGCCAGTCTGCGCCAAGGAGCTGGCCATCGGCGGTCAGTGGCAGCTGGACAGCAAGCAGGCGGGCAGTGGCAGCAGCGACAGCACCCAGTTCTGGGTCGGCTACGAGCGGGAGACCCAGGTCGGCCTCATCTTCGCCGACGGCCAGAGCGCCGGGGTGGCGCTGCCGCTCTACGACAAGAGCTTTATCGCCCTCGGCGTCAGCCCGATGGAGGTGATCGACCGCAACCGCTTCAGCGCGCTCTGGCGCCTGGGCTGGCAACTGGATGACGATCACCAGCTCACCCTGGGCCAGCTCTATGACGTCAGCGGGCGCTATGGCCAGCTCTGGTACATGGAGCACAGCCTGCCGCTGCCCGCCGAGCTCTCCCTCAATCTCTGGCTGACTCGCGGCAGTCAGGCCCACATGGCCGCCTACGGGGCGGACGAAGGCTTGCGAGACTGGGGACTCACGCTGGAGCGCGGCTGGTGCTGGCAGCAGTGGCGACTGGGCACCGAGTTCGGCGCCAAGCAGTGGCTCATCAAGGAGCATGACTGGCAACCGGTGATCAACCTCACCCTGAGCTACCACTTCGGAAAATGACCAAATTGGGGGCAAATGAGCCCCCACCTCTTCCCTCCAGTAGGCTTCATGCCATACTGACAACACCTCAAATGACAAAACAGTCAATTTCGGAGTCCCGTGATGGGGAAAGAGTTTTTCGACGCCATGCCCGATCCGCCGCAGGCGGGGCAGTTGAGCGTGAACGAGCTGCAGCAGCTGTTCGAACTGGCCCCGTTTGGCATAGGCATCTTCGATCGCCACTTTCGCTGCCGCAGCGTCAACCAGACCCTGGCCGACCTCAACGGCCTCTCCCGGGAGGAGCACTACGGCCACACCCTGCGGGAAATCGTCCCGACCCTGGCTCCCGTGCTGGAACCCCTGTTCCAGCAGATCATCAGCAGCGGCGTCCCCCGGGTCGAGCTGAACCTGAGCGGCCATACCGCGGCCCATCAGGGCCAGCAACGCCACTGGCAGGCGATCTACAGCCCCATGCTCGACGAACGGGGCGTGCCCGACGGCATTCTCACCATAGTACGCGACGTGACCGAACAGGTCGAGTCGCAGCGGCGACTGCAACTGGCCATGAACGCCGGCCGGATCGGGGTGTGGGAGTGGCACGTTAAGGAGGACAGACTGCAGTTTGACGGTCGGGTCGAACAGCTGCTCGGCACCGCCGCCAGCGAGTTTCAGGGAGGAATGGATCAGTTCATCAAGCGCTTCGACCCGCTCTCTGGCGAGCAGCTCAGGGCGGCGCTCAAGGGCACGGCCCCCATTCATCTCACCCTAGGTTACCTGGGGCCCGATCAGCAGCGAGGCTGGGTCGACATCCATGCCGATCACGTGGCAGCCAGCGAACATCTGGGGCGACGCATCACCGGGGTGATCCACGACGCCACCGATCGCTGCACCCAGGAAGACAAGCTGCGCCAGGCCAACGTGGTATTCGAAACCGCTGCCGAAGGCATCATCATCATGGATGGCCAGCGCCAGATCATCTCGGTCAACCCAGCCTTCTGCAGCATGACCCAGTACGAGGAGGAGGAGGTCGTCGGCAAGTCACCGGAAGCCATCATGCACCCGCGCCGCCACACCGACATCGACTACCCCTGGCACACCCTGCTGCCCGGCAGCCACGCCTGGCATGGCGAGATGATGTGCCTGCGCAAGGATGGCGGCTACTTCACCTCCTGGCAGCATGTCAGCGCCGTGCACGACAGCCGCCACAACACCACCAACTATGTCATCGCCTTCTCCGACATCAGCGCCATTCGCAAGGCCGAGGCACAGCTCAACCACCTCGCCTATCACGATCCCCTGACCGAGCTGGGCAACCGCAACCTGCTGCAGGAGCGGCTTGAACTGGAGATCAAGACCGCCCACCTCAACCGGCAGCAGCTCGCCTTGCTGTTCATCGATCTGGACGGCTTCAAGCTGATCAACGACACCCTGGGCCACCGGGCCGGAGACGAGCTGCTCAAGCTGCTGGCCGAGCGCATTCGCCGGCTGCTGCACCACAACGACGTGGCGGCTCGGCTGGGGGGCGACGAGTTTCTGGTGCTGATCCCCTACTTCGAACAGCCGGAGGAGCTGGCCAGGCTCGCCGAGCAGCTGCTGGCCCGCCTGCGCGAACCGGTCGAGCTGGATCACGAGCGGGTGGCCGTCTCCGCCAGCATCGGCATCGCCCTCTATCCGGAACACGCCACCACCCCGGACACCCTGGTCAGTGCCGCCGACAGCGCCATGTACGAGGCGAAGAACCAGGGTCGCAACGGTTACCTCTTCTATACCCCGGACATGACGGAACAGACCCGGGAGCGACTGAGCATGGAGCAGGGGCTGTTCCAGGCCATCGAACAGCAGCAGCTCTGCATCCTCTATCAACCCATGACGGATCTGGCCAACAACCAGCTGAGCGGGCTGGAAGCCCTGCTGCGCTGGCAGCACCCCAGCGAGGGCATGATAGGGCCGACCCGCTTCATTCCGGTGGCCGAGGAGTGCGGCCTCATCGAGCAGATCGGGGAGTGGGTAATGCGTACCGCCTGCCAGCAGGGGCAAGCCTGGCTGGCCGCCGGCTTGGCGGTGCCCAGACTGTCGGTCAATGTGTCGGTACGGGAGATGCGCTCGGCAGGTTACGTGGAGCGGGTCGCCGCCATCCTGGCCGAGACCGGTTTTCCGCCGCAGCGGCTGGAGATAGAGGTCACAGAGAGCATCATCCAGCGGGTCGACCAGAGTCTGCAGCTGTTCAAGCGGCTGAAGGAGCTGGGGGTGCAGATCGCCATCGACGATTTTGGCACCGGCTTCTCATCCCTGAGCCTGCTGAAAAGCCTGCCCATCGATCGGATCAAGATAGACAAGACCTTCGTGCAGGCGCTGCCCGATGACAAGCACAGCCGGGAGCTGTGCCGCACCATCGTCAACCTAGCCGACAGCTTGGGCATGGTGGTGACCGCCGAAGGGATAGAGACCCAGGCCCAGCGCCAGTTTCTGCAATCCCTCCACTGTCAGGAGGGACAGGGCTATCTGTTCAGCCACCCGCTGGCCGAGCCCCATCTGGCGGCGCAGCTGGCAGCGGGCAGGAATCACTGGTGCTGACCCCCGTGCCAGGCGGGTGACAGCCACTGCCGGCTCAATCGTTGAAGGTCAGCCTGGCGTCCCACCCTTCGTCCTGCTGCCGGCGTGACTCTTCCAGCAAGGAGTCCTGCGGATAGGAGGACTTTTTCTCCCCGACGGTGACGGACACCGGCGGCTTGCGCGCCAGCCATGCCTCGCTCAGCTGGCCGCTGATGTGATCCCGCAGTGAGGGTAAATCGGGCTGTGTCGGTGTCAGTTCAAGACCGTTGGCATGGGGGGGGGGCCAATGCGGCCTCATCGGTGGCCTTCGGGGCCTCGAACTGCCAGAGGGAGGAGCAAAGAAGCAGGGTCAACACGGGGGCTGTCTCCATCGGTAAAAGCGACGTTTTACCCAATCGGCGATGAATTGTCATCGACGCGACTGTAAGCGGATGTTGCCATCTATCCAAAAGTCTAATTGCCCTCCCCCGCCAAAGGTATAAGTTGTTATCCAATCATTACAAAAATGTATTCAAAGGAGTGACACATGAGCGAGAGCAAGGTCTACCCGGTCAAAGCCCACATCAGCCAGGGCGCCCTGCTGGACAAGGCGGGGTATGAGGCCATGTACCAGGCCTCGGTGCAGAACCCGGATGCCTTCTGGGGCGAGCAGGGCAAGATCCTCGACTGGATGAAGCCCTATACCCGGGTCAAGAACACCTCCTACGATCCGGGCCACGTCTCCATCAAGTGGTATGAAGACGGCCTGCTCAACGTCTCTGCCAACTGCCTGGATCGCCATCTGAGCGAGCGCGGCGACAAGGTCGCCATCATCTGGGAAGGGGACAACCCGGCCGAGGATCGCAAGCTCACCTATCGCGAGCTGCACACCGAGGTGTGCAAGTTTGCCAACGTCTTGAAGGCACAAGGGGTGCATCGCGGCGACGTGGTCTGCCTCTACATGCCCATGGTGCCGGAAGCGGCCATCGCCATGCTGGCCTGTACCCGCATCGGCGCCGTGCACAGCATCGTCTTCGGCGGTTTCTCGCCAGAAGCCCTGGCCGGTCGCATCATCGACTCCGGCTCCACCATCGTCGTCACCGCCGATGAGGGGCTGCGTGGCGGCCGCCCGGTGCCGCTCAAGAAGAACGTGGATGAAGCGCTCACCAACCCGGAGACCAAGGTCAGCAAGGTGATCGTGCTCAAACGTACCGGCGGCAACATCGCCTGGCACAATCACCGCGATCTGTGGTGGCATGAGGCAACGGCCGCCGTCAGCAGCGACTGCCCGCCGGAGGCGATGGGGGCCGAAGACCCGCTGTTCATTCTCTACACCTCCGGCTCCACCGGCAAGCCCAAGGGGGTGCTGCACACCACCGGCGGCTATCTGGTCTATGCCACCCTCACCTTCAAGTACATCTTCGACTACCACGAGGAGGACATCTACTGGTGTACCGCCGACGTGGGCTGGGTCACCGGCCACTCCTACCTGGTCTACGGGCCGCTCGCCAACGGCGCCACCACCATCATGTTCGAAGGGGTGCCCAACTACCCGGCGACCAACCGCATGAGCCAGGTGGTGGACAAGCACCAGGTCACCATCCTCTACACCGCCCCCACCGCCATCCGCGCGCTGATGGCCAAGGGCAACGAGGCAGTTGAGGGTACCTCCCGTTCGAGCCTGCGCATCATGGGCTCGGTGGGCGAGCCCATCAACCCGGAAGCCTGGGAGTGGTACTACCGCACCATAGGCGACGAGCGTTGCCCCATCGTCGACACCTGGTGGCAGACCGAGACCGGCGGCATCCTCATCAGCCCGCTGCCCGGCGTCACCGATCTCAAGCCAGGCTCGGCCACCCGCCCCTTCTTCGGCGTGCAGCCGGCGCTGGTGGACAACATGGGCGAGCCGCTGGAGGGGGCTACCGAGGGCAACCTGGTGATCACCGACTCCTGGCCGGGCCAGATGCGCACCGTATTCGGCGATCACGAGCGCTTCGAGCAGACCTACTTCTCCACCTTCCCCGGCCGCTACTTCACCGGCGACGGTGCCCGTCGCGACGAGGATGGCTACTACTGGATCACCGGCCGGGTGGATGATGTACTGAACGTCTCCGGCCACCGCATGGGCACCGCCGAGATCGAATCCGCGCTGGTGGCTCATCCCAAGATCGCCGAAGCGGCTGTGGTGGGAGTACCGCACGAGATCAAGGGTCAGGGCATCTATGCCTATGTCACCCTGATCGCCGGCGAAAAGCCGAGCCGGGAGCTGCACAAGGAGGTGAAGGAGTGGGTCCGCAAGGAGATCGGCGCCATCGCTACCCCGGACGTGATCCACTGGGCCGAGGGGCTGCCCAAGACCCGTTCCGGCAAGATCATGCGGCGAATTCTGCGCAAGATCGCCACCGGCGAGACCGACAGCCTGGGGGATATCTCCACCCTGGCGGATCCGGGCGTAGTGGACAAACTCATTCGCGAGAAGTCCGAAGCCGCTTGATCCCGTCTGCCTTTTGCCTCCAAAGCCGGCCCAGTGCCGGCTTTGTCATTCCTGCTAGTGAGTATTTTGACAACCAGACAAGATGAACAAAAAACAGACAGATGTAGAGATTAGACCAGTAAAATGCTGCTAATTTTCACGAAATCAATATAATTGCGAAATCTGTGTGCCAGTGCACACCGATTTGAGCAGAAAATGGCTAGATTTCTGGTAGTCCACAAGATAGCTGACAGATAGCAGCATTATCATCGAGGATGTACTCAATATGTCGCAAAAACACCGAATTCTCCTGCTCAACGGGCCGAACCTGAACCTGCTGGGCAAACGGGAACCGGGCATCTACGGCAGCAAGACGCTCGATGAGATCGTCGCCGATCTGACGCTAAGTGCCGGCGAACTCGGGGTCACACTGGAACACCTGCAATCCAACGCCGAACATGAGCTGGTCGGCCGCATCCACCAGGCCATGGGTCAGGTGGACTTCATCATCATCAATCCGGCCGCCTTCACCCACACCAGCGTCGCCATCCGCGATGCGCTGCTGGGTGTGGCCATCCCCTTTATCGAGGTTCACCTGTCCAACGTCCACGCCAGGGAACCCTTCCGTCATCACTCCTATCTGTCTGATGTCGCCAAGGGGGTCATTTGTGGGCTGGGGGCCGATGGCTACCAATTCGCTTTAACCGCGGCCGTGCACCAGTTGCGCGCGGCTTGATAATCACTGATCAGATAAAGAAGAAAGAGAATGCTAATGGATATCCGCAAAATCAAGAAGCTGATTGAACTGGTTGAAGAGTCCGGCATCGCCGAACTGGAGATCTCCGAAGGTGAAGAGTCCGTTCGCATCAGCCGCAACTTCTCAGGTCAGGTGACCGCTGCTCCGCAGATGATCATGCCGCAGGTTGCTGCTCCGGTAGCCGCTCCTGTCGCCGCCGCCCCGGCCGCCGCAGCACCAGCTGCCGACGCTACCCCGGCCGGTCACCTGATGCGCTCCCCCATGGTCGGTTCCTTCTACCGCTCTTCCAGCCCGGAAGCCAAGCCGTTCGTGGAAGTGGGCCAGCACGTCAATGTCGGCGATACCCTGTGCATCGTCGAAGCCATGAAAATGATGAACCAAATCGAATCCGACAAGGCCGGCGTGATCAAAGCGATCCTGGTTGAAAATGGTCAGGCCGTCGAATTCGACGAGCCGCTGTTCATCATCGAATAAGGGAAATCGCCACCCATGTTGGACAAAGTAGTCATCGCCAACCGCGGTGAAATTGCCCTGCGGATCCTGCGCGCCTGCAAAGAGCTCGGGATCAAGACAGTGGCCGTTCACTCCACCGCCGACCGGGAGCTCAAGCATGTGCTGCTGGCCGACGAAACCATCTGTATCGGCAAACCGGCCAGTACCGACTCCTACCTCAACGTGCCGGCGATCATCGCCGCCGCCGAGGTGACCGGTGCCGTTGCCATTCACCCCGGCTACGGCTTCCTCTCCGAGAACGCCGACTTTGCCGAAGTGGTCGAGAAATCCGGCTTCGTCTTCATCGGCCCGCGCGCCGAGACCATTCGCCTGATGGGTGACAAGGTCTCCGCCATCGAGGCGATGAAGAAGGCGGGCGTACCCTGCGTACCGGGCTCCGACGGTCCGGTTGACAGCGATGCCAAGCACAACGCCGCCATTGCCAAGCGCATCGGCTACCCGGTGATCATCAAGGCCGCCGGTGGCGGTGGTGGTCGCGGCATGCGCGTGGTGCGCAGCGAAGCCGAGCTGGCTGCCGCCATCGCGCTGACCAAGTCCGAAGCAGGCCAGTTCTTCAAGAACGACATGGTCTACATGGAGAAGTACCTGGAAAACCCGCGCCACATCGAGATCCAGGTGCTGGCAGACGGCCAGGGCAACGCCCTCTATCTGGGCGAGCGCGACTGCTCCATGCAGCGTCGCCACCAGAAGGTGGTCGAAGAGGCACCGGCGCCGGGCATCACCGCCGAGATGCGCAAGTTCATCGGTGAGCGCTGCGTGCGCGCCTGTATCGAGATCGGCTACCGCGGTGCGGGTACTTTCGAGTTCCTGTACGAAAACGGCGAGTTCTATTTCATCGAGATGAACACCCGTATCCAAGTAGAGCACCCGGTTACCGAGATGGTCACCGGCGTCGACCTCATCAAGGAGCAGCTGCGCATCGCCGCTGGCCAGCCCCTGTCGATCACCCAGCAGGATATCCGCATCCGTGGCCATGCCATCGAGTGCCGGATCAACGCCGAAGACCCAGCCACCTTCATGCCGTCTCCTGGCCTGATCCAGCGCTTCCACGCGCCGGGTGGTCTGGGCGTGCGTTGGGACTCCCACATCTACGCCGGCTACAAGGTGCCGCCCTACTACGACTCCATGATCGGCAAGCTGATCTGTTACGGTGAAAACCGCGACGTCGCCATTGCCCGCATGCGTCAGGCGCTGGACGAGCTGGTGGTGGAAGGGATCAAGACCAACGTCTCCCTGCAAAAAGAGATCATGAAGGACGAAAACTTCCAGCACGGTGGGACCAATATCCACTACCTGCACAAGAAGCTGGGTCTGTAAGACTCGCGTTCGCAGATCTTCTGCTGAAAAAGGGCCATGGCGACATGGCCCTTTTTTGTTATCCTTGCGCCCCTCGAAATTGTCGGAGGCCAAGGTGAACCGTTTTGCGCTCGCTCGTCGGGAAGCAGCACTCTGCCTGCTGCTGACCCTGCTCTACTTCCTTGCCTGGTATGGCACGGCCTATTTCATCCCCGAAGAGATCGAATGCTGGGATATGCCGCTCTGGTTCCTGCTCAGCTGCATTCTGATGCCGCTGCTGTTCATCGTGCTGTGCGGCCTGATGGTGGATCGCCTGTTCGTGGACATCCCCCTCGACTCCCAGCCCCTCGATGACAAGGAGCCTCCCCATGAATCTTGAGCTGATGCTGCCGCTGTGCATCTATCTGGTGCTGGTGCTGGGGGTCGGTTTCTGGGCCAGCCGTCACCGGGTGGGCGGTGACTTCGTGCAGGAGTACTTCATCGGCAACCGCAGCATGGGCGGCCTGGTGCTGGCCATGACCCTGGTGGCCACTTACACCTCGGCCTCCTCCTTTATCGGCGGGCCGGGTGCCGCCTACAAGATTGGCCTCGGCTGGGTGCTGCTGGCGATGATCCAGCTGCCCACCGTCTGGCTCACCCTGGGGGTGCTTGGCAAGAAGTTCGCCATCATAGCCTGCCGGGTCAATGCGGTGACCATCAACGACATGCTGTGGGCCCGCTACCAGAGCAAGGCCGTGGTGGTGCTGGGTTCAGTCACCATCATCCTCGCCTTCATCGCCACCATGGTGGTGCAGTTCATCGGCGGCGCCCGCCTGCTGGAGACAGCCACCGGCCTCTCTTACCAGCAGGGACTCTTGCTGTTTGCCGGCTGCGTGCTGCTCTACACGGTGATCGGCGGCTTTCGCGCCGTGGTGATGACGGATGCGCTGCAGGGGATCATCATGCTGATCGGCACCGGTGCCCTGCTGGCAGGGATCCTGATCGCGGGGGATGGCCTGCCCAACCTCATCCACCAGCTCAAGGCGATCGATCCCAAGCTGGTGAGCCCGCAGGGGGCCGGCGACATGCTGACCCAGCCCTTCATGCTGAGCTTCTGGGTACTGGTCTGCGTCGGGGTGGTGGGGCTGCCCCACTCGGCCCTGCGCTGCTTTGGCTATCGCGACAGCAAGGCGCTGCATCGCGGCATCCTGATCGGCACCATCGTCAGCGCCTTCCTGATGTTCGGCATGCACCTGGCTGGGGCGCTGGGCCGCGCCATCCTGCCCGGCATGGACAGCCCAGACAAGATCATGCCCTCCCTGATGATGGAAGTGCTGCCCCCCTGGCTGGCCGGGGTCTTCCTGGCGGCCCCCATGGCGGCCATCATGTCCACCATCGATTCCCAGCTGATCCAGGCCTCCGCCACGTTGGTGAAGGATCTCTACCTCAACTACCTGAGCCCGGAGAAGGCCGGCCAGGAGAAGCTGGAGGTACGGGTGCCGCGCCTCTCCCTGCTCTGCACCCTGATCCTGGGCACGCTGGTGCTGCTGGCGGCGCTGCAGCCCCCCGAGATGATCATCTGGCTCAACCTGCTCGCCTTTGGCGGCCTGCAGGCGGTGTTCCTCTGGCCGCTGGTGCTCGGCCTCTACTGGTCGCGGGCCAACGGCCCGGGAGCCCTGGCCAGCATGGTGTGCGGCATCCTCTGCTACGGCATCTTGAGCCAGTGGGGGATCAAGCTGGCCGGTCTGCACGCCATAGTGCCGAGCCTGGCGCTGGGGCTGGTCGCCTTCGTGCTGGTCAGCCTGCTGACCCCGGCCCCGAGCCAGAGCGTAAGGCGGCTCTTCGAACCTTGTTCAGCAATGAATTAATAAAGGGTTCCGAAACTATCCCCAAATGGGTGTTTTAAGGGTAAACTGTGCGCCATGTCACAAAACAGTGCGCCCTTATGCCCGTCCAGAACGCCAGACAGATCCTGACTCAAGCCCTGCAGCGACTCGGTTACGCCCTGTTGCTGCCGGTCTCCATCCTGCCGCTGGCGGCCCTGTTCTATCGGCTCGGCCAGCCGGACGTGCTGGATCTGGCGGTACTCTCCCTCACCGGCCGCGCCCTGTTCAGCCAGATGCCGCTCATCTATGCGGTGGCCATCGCCTTCGGGCTGAGCCGCCAGGGTGAGGGGAGCCAGGCGCTGGCCGGGGCGGTCAACTTCCTGCTGCTGAGCTCGGCGCTCGGTACCCTGGCCCCCGGCCTGCACAGCGACATGATCTGCGGCCTGCTGGCGGGATTGACCACCGCCATCGTCTACCCCTGGCTCAAGCGCCACCCCATGCCCCACTGGCTGCGGCTGATCAATGGCGATTTCACCAGCCTGCTCGCCTCGGCACTGGCCTGCCTGCTGCTGGCCTTCCCCCTCGCGCTGATCTGGCCGCTGCTGGAGCAGGGCATCACCCTGCTCGCCTCCGAGCTGCTCACCACCCCGCTCGGCGCTTTCTGTTACGGCGTGCTGAACCGGCTGCTGATCCCGCTCGGTCTGCACCAGGTGCTGGGCAGCCTCATCGGGCTGGGAGAGAGCAACCTGCAGGCACTGGCCAGCGCCCAACCGCTGCACGAAGGCTATGTGGCCGGGCTCTATCCCATCATCATGTTCGGCCTGCCGGGCGCCTGTTTTGCCATCTGGCTGCACCGCCAGCGCATGCAGCGGCTGCCGCAGGGGGGGCTGTTGCTCACCCTGGCGCTCACCTCGGCGCTGGTGGGGATCACCGAGCCCATCGAGTTCCTGTTCGCCTTCACCGCCCCCTGGCTGTTTCTGGCCCACGCCCTGCTGACCGGATTGTCGCTCGCCACCTGCAGCGCGCTCGGCATCAAGGTGGGCAGCTACTTCTCCGCCGGCCTGCTGGACCTGGTGCTGAGCTACCACGCCGGCGAGCACAGCTTCTGGCTCATTCCGGTCGGCATCCTGTTCTTCGTCGCCTACACATTGCTGTTCTATCAGCTGCTGGAGCGCACGCCCCTCAGCCTGCCGAGCAAGCCCATCGCCCCGGAACACTCGCGCCTTGCCAGCGTCGCCCCCTCCGACCCCCAGATGCTGGCGATCCAGTACCTCAAGGTGCTGGGGGGCATGGACAACCTGCAGGCGATGAGCGTCTGCCTGACCCGCTTAAGCCTGCGGGTGCGCGACATCTCGCTGGTGGATCAATCCCGTCTGCTGGGGCTGGGCTGCCTCTCCTGGATCCAGCTCAACGACCATCAGCTGGTGCTGGTGCTGGGCCCCAACGCCAGCCTCATTGAAGGGCAGATCCGCATGCTGGCGGAGCGCCAGTCGGTGCCGCTCGGCCTCAAGCCCAATCAGGAGTCCGCCGGCCAGAGCGGCTGGTAGCCTCAGGCAAACGGCAACCGCTCGGCCACGAAATCCATCAGGCTACGCAGGGCGGGGGCCAGGTGCTCCCGGCTCGGGTAGATGAGGTAGAAGGGGTTGGCCGGAATGGGGTGACTCGGCAGCACCTTCTGCAAGCGTCCCGCCACAAGATCCCCCTCGCAGACGTGATGGGGCAGCAGGGCGATCCCTCCCTCGTTGATGGCCAGCTCCCGCAGCGCCAGCAGGCTGTTGCTCAGACAAGCCCCCTGCGGCCGCCAACCTCCCTCCTGCAACGGCCACACCGGCAACGACGTGTGCACCAGACAGGCGTATCGACCCAGCTCGCTTAGCTGTTGCGGCATGCCGTGGGCCGCCAGATAGGCGGGCGCCGCCACCAGATGGCGCGGCACCTGACCGATGCGCCGGCAGATGAGGCTGGAATCTTTCAGCGGTGCCGCCCGCAGCGCCAGATCGTAGCCCTCCCCCACCAGGTCGAGCTGCTCGTCACTCAGGGTCAGCTCCAGCACCACCTCGGGATAGAGGGCCCGAAACTCGGCCAGGATCCGGCCGAGCAGCAGGGTGCCGGTGGCCTCCGGCGCGGTGATCCGCACCCGCCCGGCCGGGGCCGCGCGCAGCCGCGCCATCGCCAGATTGGCGCTGCGGGCCAGCGCCAGCAACGCCCGGCACTGCTCCACATAGACCTCCCCCTGCGGGGTCAGGCTCAACCGGCGGGTGGTACGCTGCAACAGGCGCACCCCGAGCTGGGATTCGAGCCGCGAGATCTTCTGGCTGACCGAGGATTTGGGCATGCCAAGCAGCTCGGCCGCGCCGGTAAAACTGCCCTGCTCCACCACGGTGGCAAACAGCCCCATCAGCTCCAGTTCGACATTGTTCATATATTCAAACAGTCTTTACCAATTACCCATCTTAATCTGAATAATCAACCAGACTAGATTGGCTGGCAATCCCCATCCAACCGATTTGAAAGGAACTGCCATGAAAGCCATCGCCCTGACCCACTATCTGCCGAGCGATCATCCCGACTGCTTCATCGAAGCCAACCTGGCCGACCCGACGCCGGGCCCGCGCGACCTGCTGGTGCGGGTCAACGCCACCTCCATCAACCCGGTCGACACCAAGGTGCGCGCCCCCAAGGCCAAGGTCGAGAGCAGCCCGCGGGTGCTGGGCTGGGACGCCGTGGGCGAAGTGATCGCCGTCGGTCCTGAGGTGACCCTGTTCAAGGCGGGCGACCGGGTCTGGTATGCCGGCGACATCAGCCGTCCCGGCAGCAACAGCGCCCTGCAACTGGTGGATGAGCGCATCGCCGCCCTCGCCCCCACCAGCCTGAGCGACCTGGAAGCCGCCGCCCTGCCGCTCACCGCCATCACCGCCTGGGAGACCCTGTTCGAACGCATGGGCCTCACCCGCGAAAGCCGCGGACGGCTGCTGATCATCGGCGGCGCCGGCGGGGTCGGCTCCATCGCCATCCAGCTGGCCCGCCAGCTCACCGGCATGGAGGTGATCGCCACCGCCTCGCGCCCCGAGACCCGGGCCTGGTGCCTGCAGATGGGAGCCCATCAGGTGGTGAGCCATCACCAGTTGCAGGAGGAACTCACCGCCCTCGGCATCAACCAGGTGGACGCCATCTTCTGCACCAATGCCACCGAGCAGCACTGGGATGCCATGGCCAGCCTCATCAGCCCGTTCGGCCATATCTGCACCATCGCCGAGTCGAGCGAGCCCTGGGATCTCTCCCTGCTCAAGAGCAAGAGCGTCACCTTCAGCCAGGAGTTCATGTTCACCCGCTCCCTGTTCCAGACTCCGGACATGATCGAGCAGCACAACCTGCTGGAGCGGGTCACCGCGCTGGTGGATCAGGGCGTGGTCAAGAGCACCCTCTGCAAGGTGGTGGATGAGCTGACCCCGACGACCCTGGCTCAGGCCCATGCCGAGGTGGAAGCCGGCCGCATGGTGGGCAAGCTGGTGATCGACATGAGCCGGTTCGGCAACTAATCCCTTATGGGTAAAAACTGCACCATCATGGGGTGAACTCACCAGTGACAAGCCCCATCACTGCACAGCTCACATCAGGCAACAGACAGTCACCACGCAGCTTCACCATAAAAAAGCCAAAAAAAGGGGCCATCCCGCCGGGATGGCCCTAAATACCTGAACGTAGGGTAACAATCACACACATATCCTTATGCAGGACCTCTGTACCTTTGCAGCTAGAGTGCCAATCCCGCCCACCTCCCCGCCTTCTTGCCACATTTTACCCTGCCACCGTGGCCTGCCAGCTC
This sequence comes from Aeromonas sp. A35_P, assembly GCF_002259925.1. Lineage (NCBI taxonomy): Bacteria > Pseudomonadati > Pseudomonadota > Gammaproteobacteria > Aeromonadales > Aeromonadaceae > Aeromonas > Aeromonas sp. A35_P. The sequence goes on from NZ_NEVB01000214.1 coordinate 22,156, forward strand.
GCAGGCAAAAAAAAAAGCCACCCGAAGGTGGCTGAAAAAGATGACGGAACTTTCCTAGAGCAAAGCATTCAGCGGGAACAGGTTGCTTCCCGTCACCCAATGAGGAATACATGAACCGTGCCAACTCGGCAAAGTCTGCCTCCTCCACCACACTGCATGGGCAAACCACGACAGCACACGCCCATGATGATAGAATCCCGCGGTTTCACATTTATGAAGAGTCGACGCCATGCCCTGGATACAAATTCGAATCAACGCCACTGCCAAGACCGCAGACAAGGTGAGCAACATGCTGCTGGGGCGTGGTGCCCAGGCGGTGACCTTTATGGATGCCAAGGATGTGCCCGTCTATGAACCCATGCCGGGCGAGACCCCGCTGTGGGGCGAGACCGAAGTGATGGGGCTGTTCGACGCCGAAACCGATCCGGCACCCACCATCGCCTTCTTCCAGCAGATCTTCGGCGAAGACGTCGGCTACAAGGTGGAGCAGCTGGAAGACAAGGACTGGGTGCGCGAGTGGATGGATCACTTCCACCCCATGCAGTTCGGCGAGCGGCTCTGGATCTGCCCGAGCTGGCGCGATGTGCCGAACCCGGATGCGGTCAACGTCATGCTGGACCCGGGTCTGGCCTTCGGTACCGGTACCCACCCCACCACGGCGCTCTGCCTGCAGTGGCTGGACGGGCTGGATCTGGCTGGCAAGACAGTGGTCGACTTTGGTTGCGGCTCCGGCATCCTCGGCATCGCCGCTCTGAAACTGGGGGCTGCCCGAGTCATCGGCATCGACATCGATCCGCAGGCCATCCAGGCCAGCCGTGACAACGCCGAGCGCAATGGCGTCGCCGACCAGATCGAGCTCTACCTGCCGGCGGATCAGCCGCAAGATGTCGAAGCGGACGTGGTGGTCGCCAACATCCTGGCCGGCCCGCTGCGCGAGCTGGCGCCGCTTATCGCCGGCCACGGCAAAGCGGGCAGCCTGATGGCCCTCTCCGGCGTGCTGGAGAGCCAGGCGCCAGAGCTGGAGACCATCTACGGCCAGTGGTTCGAGATGGACCCGACCGCCGTGAAAGAGGAGTGGTGCCGTCTCTCCGGCCGCAAACTCGGCTGATTAACAACAAGCCACGGCAGCTGCTGCAAACTCGGCTAAGTCATCGACACAAAGCTGCCAACGGGGCTCCCACACGGGAGCCTCGTCTGTTTTCAACCCGCCGGCAGCCACCTCTCTGGTACAGCCACCCAGCACCATCCATACCCGCACTGCAATCAGTGCTCATTTGACCACACAGCTCACCCCGTTTCCGGTAGGATAGGCCGCCAGTCCCCCTGCGACACGGAGTGCTTATGCGGATTGCCATACTGGATGACTATCAGGATCAGGTGCGTCATCTGCCCTGCTTTACCCGCCTGGCGGGCCACGACGTCACCATTCTCACCCGAAGCGAACCTGACCCCGAGCGCCTTGCTGCCAGGCTGGCAGGGGTGGAGGCGCTGGTGCTGATCCGCGAGCGAACCCGTATCGACGAGGCGTTGCTGCGCAGACTCCCCTCCCTTCGGCTCATCAGCCAGACCGGCAAGATCAGCCAGCATATCGACCCCCTCCTGTGTCAGCGCCACGGGGTGGCCGTCGCCGAAGGCATCGGCAGCCCGGTGGCGCCCGCCGAACTCTGCTGGGCCCTCATCATGGCGGCCTCCCGCCACCTCCCGGCCTATTGCCATGCCCTCGCCCAGGGGCAGTGGCAGCAGTCCGGCACACTGGGGTTGGGGCGTACCTTGCAGGGGCTGACGCTCGGCATCTGGGGCTACGGCAAGATTGGCAGACTGGTGGCCGGTTACGGCCGGGCCTTCGGCATGTCGGTGCTGATCTGGGGCAGCGAGGGCTCCCGCCAGCAGGCCGAGCAGGATGGCCATGCCAGCGCCAGTGACAAGGAGAGTTTCTTTCGCCAGGCCGACGTCCTCTCGTTGCATCTGCGCCTGAACGAGGCCACCCGTGGCTGCGTGACCCGCGCCGATCTCGCGCGGATGAAAGCCGACTCCCTGCTGGTCAACGTCAGTCGAGCTGAGCTTGTCGAGCCCGGCGCCCTCTATGCCGAGCTCGCCGCCAACCCGACCCGGCGCGCAGCCCTCGACGTGTTCGACGCAGAGCCCGCCACGGCGCAGAGCGAGCCTTTGCTGCGCCTGCCCAATGTGCTGGCGACACCTCATCTTGGCTATGTGGAGCGCAACAGCTACCAGCTCTACTTTCAGGCCGCCTTTGACAACCTGATTGCCTTTGCCGAGGGCAGGCCGACCAATCTGGTGCTGCCCGTAGCGGGCCGCTGATCACGGTTATCCGGCGACCGGGCCGCTAGCATGTGTAACCCAGGCGCCACAAAGACAAGCCACAGGAGCCCCCATGACCGAGTACGACAAGATGATCGCCAGCCAGCCTTACAACTGCATGGCGCCGGAACTGGATCTGCTGCGCCGGGAAGCGGCCCGCCTGTACCGCCGCTTCAATCGCAGCGACGAGGAGGATGAACAGTTGGCGCTGCTGCAGCAGATCGTCGGCGAGCTGGCCCAGGGCGCCTTTATCTGCCCACCCCTCTACTGCACCTATGGCCGCCACATCCACCTGGGCGAGCGCAGCTACATCAACATGGGGGCCACCCTGCTGGACAACGCCCCCATTCGCATCGGCGCCGAGGTGATGATAGGGCCGAACGTGCAGATCTACACCGCCGCCCACGCGCTGGACGCCGATGAACGGATTCAGGGGGTCGAGACCGCGCTGCCGGTCACCATCGAGGACCGGGTCTGGATCGGGGGCGGCGCCATCCTGCTGCCCGGCGTCACCATAGGGCGGGAGGCCATCGTGGGCGCCGGAGCCGTGGTCACCAAAGACGTGCCAGCCGGTGCCCGGGGGGTGGGCAACCCGGCCCGCATGCTGCCCGCCAAGGCGGACCGCTGAGCTAGGGTGCCCCACTGAACCGCGCCAATAAAAATGAAGCCCAATGTCATCAAGACCATGATGGCCTGTAAAAAGGTGGGATTGTCGATCCTAAAGAGTTGAGGGTACCAATACCTGAGAAACGCGGATAAAAATGAAGCCCAATGTCATCAAGACGTTGGGCTGTAAAAAGGTGCTACGGAATTGCGACTCTCATCGCAGAAAATTAGAAGGGGTCACCTTCTAAACTGGCACAGGGATATTAACGAGGCGCAAACGTTTTACATAGCGTAACCTGATTACCCA
>NZ_NEVB01000215.1:0-25026 GCF_002259925.1 Aeromonas sp. A35_P
TTTTTAGGGAGGATGAGTGGCCATGAAAAATGGAAAACGTTTTTCTTCGTTTGAATTTTTAGTCTGTTTTAGTGGATGTAAAAAAATGCCCTTGCAGGGGCTATTGAGGCCCAATTTCGTTACCAGTCGATGACATTTGTGCAATGGCAGATCCGGTGCAGCAGCAGAGAGGAAGGGTTTATGCCGTTTCGCATGAAAATCACAGCGTAAGCGGCATTTATACAAAATCACCAATAAAAAACCCCGCATGAGCGGGGTTTCTAGCAGACAACGGGCCGGGCAGCCCTTCGTGCACACCACGGGTGCCGTGATGTCAGTGGATGTGGTTACTTGAGACCGAGCACGTCCTGCATGTCATAGAGGCCGGCGCCCTGCCCCTTCAGCCACTTGCCGGCGCGCACCGCACCGTTGGCGAAGGTGAGGCGGCTGGAGGCCTTGTGGCTGATCTCCACCCGCTCGCCGATGTCGGCGAACATGACGGTGTGCTCCCCCACCAGATCGCCGGCGCGAATGGTGGCAAAGCCGATGGTGTTGCGATCCCGCTCGCCGGTGATCCCCTCGCGGCCGTAAACGGCGCACTCTTTCAAGTCACGTCCGAGCGTCTTGGCCACCACCTCCCCCATGGAGAGCGCGGTGCCGGACGGTGCATCCACCTTGTGTCTGTGGTGCCCCTCGATGATCTCGATGTCGGTGTAATCCCCCATCACTCTGGCGGCCTGCTCCAGCAGCTTGAACACCAGGTTGACGCCCACCGAGTAGTTGGAGGCGAAGACGATGCCGATCTCGCCGGCGGCAGCCTGGAGCGCCGCCTTGCCCGCGTCGTCAAAGCCGGTGGTGCCGATCACCATCTGCTTGTGATGGGCCAGGGCGAAAGCCAGGTTGGCCAGGGTCACCTCGGGGCGGGTGAAGTCGATGATGAGATCAAACTCGTCCCGTACCTTGTCCAGGCTGTCGCTGATGATGACGCCGAGCCGCCCCAGCCCGTTGAGTTCGCCGGCATCCAGCCCGATCACGGCGGAGCCCGGTCGCTCCAGCGCCGCCCCGACCACCACGCCCTCGGCATGGCTGATCGCCTCCAGCAGCACCTTGCCCATACGACCATTACAGCCCATCACAGCCACACGGATCGGATTGTCCATCTCCACCCTCTCATCTCTATTAAGGAAAGAGACCGTTTTACCAGCCTGTGCCCGCTTTGAAAAGCCCGCCGTGGGCGTCGTTGGTCACCCGAAAAATCAACAACATATTCAACGAAATCCGAATATTTCACGGATTTAATCAATTCAACAAAATCACCAGACAAAAAGCAGCATCCATCTGGACGTCTATCTTGACCGGGCGGGCACGACTCACTACTGTAGGCACCCCATAGCGGCAGGATGCCCGCCACGCTCACCCCACTGCGGGCTGGCTGAGACAGGGAGGTCATGTACAACCATCGAGGAACACATGATCCAGACTCAACCCAGCGCCAGAGCCCTGCTGCCTCTGCTGGTCTTTCTTGCTCTCTTTATCGGTACCGGCACCTGGCTGACCCTGCAGGGGGTCGAGTTCGCCTTCTATCAGCTGCCCGCCCCCGTCGCCGCCCTCCCCGCCGTCATGCTGGCGCTGGTGCTGGGCAAGGAGGGGTTCAACAAGAACCTCGAGACCTTCTTCAAGGGGGTCGGTGACAGCAACATCATGGCGATGTGCCTCATCTATCTGCTGGCGGGTGCCTTCGCCACCGTGGCCAAGGCCACCGGCGGGGTGGATGCCACGGTCGCGCTTGGTCTCTCCCTCATCCCCGGCTGGTTCCTGCTGCCTGGGCTGTTCCTCATCTCCGCCTTCATCGCCACCGCCATGGGCACCTCCATGGGGACCATAGGCGCCGTGGCACCGGTGGCGCAGGGCGTGGCCCAGGCCGCCGGCATCGATCCTGTGCTGATGGCGGGCACCATCCTCTCCGGCGCCATGTTTGGCGACAACCTCTCCATCATCTCCGACACCACCATTGCGGCCACCCGCAGCCAGGGCTGCGAGATGAAGGACAAGTTTCGCGAGAACTTCAAGATTGCCGCCCCGGCCGCCATCGGGGTGATCCTGCTCTATCTGACCCTGGGGTCGGTCGGGGATGCCCCCGCCACCGAGGCCCATATCGAGCTGCTCAAGGTGATGCCCTACCTGCTGATCCTGGTGCTGGCCCTCTCTGGCATGAACGTCTTCATGGTACTGGGGCTCGGCATTGTGGCCGCTGGCGGGGTCGGTCTGCTGGGGGATTACCCCCTCGGCCAGTTCAGCAAGGACATCTATCAGGGCTTCACCGGCATGCAGGAGATCTTCCTGCTCTCCATGTTGATCGGCGGCCTCGGCGCCCTGATGGAGCGCCAGGGGGGACTGGCCTGGATCAGCACCCGCATCAGCGCCCTCATCGCCCGCTTTACCCGTCAGCACGACGGCGAACAGAACGAGAAGGCGGCCGAGCTCGGCATCGCCGGGGTGGTGGGCCTCACCAACCTCTGCACCGCCAACAACACGGTGGCCATTATCGTCGCCAGCAAGGTGGCCAAGGATCTGGCGGATCACCACGGGGTAACCCCGCGCCGCGCTGCCTCCATGCTCGACATCTTCTCCTGTGTGGTGCAGGGGCTGATCCCCTGGGGCGCCCAGGCGCTGCTGCTGGGCTCCATCTTCGCCCTCTCGCCGCTGGCGGTGGTGAGCATGAGCTTCTACCCCATGGCGTTGGCGCTGGCCGCTCTGGTGGCGGTGTTCGTCAAACACCAGATGCGCAAAGCCGCCCACGCCTGATAGTGCGGCCGCCGGGTCCCACCCGGCGGCCGAGCCGCGCTGTTCAACCCGGCGCGGCCTTGTTAAGGTGATCGCCTGCCAGTGCGATCCCCTTATCGCCCCGTAGCCCGTTCATCAGAGGAGCCCCCATGCCGGATACCCAGCCTGAAAGACAATCCCTGCGCCAGCTCATCCGCCAACGCAGAAAGAGCCTGACCCAGGCCGAGCAGCAGCAGGCGGCCCAGCAGCTGGTTGCCCAGTTCAAGCAGCATCCCGAGATCCTGGCTGCCAGGCGCATCGCCCTCTATCTGGCCAACGACGGTGAGCTCAACCCCCTGCCCGCCATCCACTGGCTGTGGGCCCAGCAAAAAGAGGTCTACCTGCCGGTGCTGCACCCCTTCACCCCGGGCCACCTGCTCTTCTTGCGCTACACCGCCACCAGCCCCATGACCCGCAACCGTTACGGCATCGCCGAACCTGAGCTCGACATGCAGCAGGTGGTGCCCCACAGCACCCTCGATCTGATTTGCACACCCCTGGTGGCGTTCGACGCGGCAGGCAACCGGCTCGGCATGGGCGGCGGCTACTATGATCGCACCCTCGCCTGCTGGCACGAGCACAGGCTCGGCCCCAAACCGCTGGGGATTGCCCACGACTGCCAGCAGGTAGACGCGGTGCCGCAGGAGGAGTGGGACGTGCCGCTGCCCCAGATCATCACTCCCAGCCGCTGCTGGCACTTTCCCGACTGAGGCCGGAAGCGGCGCTCGGCTCTTGCTGACACAGCCATGTGTGCAATGACATGGCGCAATAAACAGGCAAACGATTTACATCTTGCAGGTTTTTGGCCCGGAACGTGAGCTGGGTGGTCGCTCTGGGATGGCGGCTTGGATATAATGCGGCCGCTTTTTTCCAAAGGATCGATCATGACTCAAGATGAAATGAAGAAGGCGGCCGGTTGGGCTGCGCTCAAGTATGTGGTTCCCGGCACCATCGTCGGGGTAGGCACCGGCTCTACCGTCAACCACTTCATCGATGCACTGGCGACCATGAAGGACGAGATCAAGGGAGCGGTATCCAGCTCCGTGGCCTCCACCGAACGCCTCAAGGGCTTCGGTATCCCTGTGTATGACCTCAACGAGATCGACGCCCTCTCCGTCTACGTGGACGGTGCCGACGAGATCAACGGCACCCGCGACATGATCAAGGGCGGTGGCGCGGCCCTGACCCGCGAGAAGATTGTCGCCGCCGTGGCCGACAAGTTCATCTGCATCATCGACAACACCAAGACGGTCGACGTGCTGGGCACCTTCCCGCTGCCAGTGGAAGTGATCCCCATGGCCCGCGAATACGTGGCCCGCGAGATCAAGAAGCTGGGCGGCAACCCGGTCTGGCGTGAAGGTGTGGTCACCGACAACGGCAACCACATCCTGGACGTGAAAGGCATGGCCATCACCGATGCCAAGGGGCTGGAAGTGCAGCTCAATGCCATCGTTGGCACCGTCACCAACGGCCTGTTCGCCCACCGCGGGGCAGACGTGGTGCTGATTGGTACTCCCGACGGGGTCATCACCCAATAAGGTTGTCTGCCAAAACGCAGCTCAACGGCATCATGGTAGGCACAGTCACCAACGGCCTGTTCGCCCACCGCGGGGCAGACGTGGTGGTGATCGGCACCCCGGACGGCGTGATCATCAGCTGACCTTTGATGGACCGGATCAGGTCATCCATGATCCCTTCGCAATGAAAGACGGCGCCCCATGGCGCCGTTTTTATTTGTTGCTCAATGAGTTGCAAACCCTCGTTTACAACTATCGTTGAAAACTTCAAAGAATTTGACTTTCGTCACAAATATTCCCTCTCCCCAACGTTTTTGCTACTTTACGGTTTTCTTCACACACCATATCTGCACTCACTTTTGCAAACATAGAGGGATCGTCATGACCGCCAAGTTTTCACTGGACAAGGATAAAATCAAGGTGCTGCTGCTGGAGGGGGTTCACCCCAACACAGTGGAAACCTTTCGTGCCGCAGGTTACACCAGTGTGGAGTATCTGAAGACCTCTCTCTCCGAAGAAGAGCTGATCGAGCGTATTCGTGACGTGCATTTCGTGGGGCTGCGCTCGCGCACCCAGATCACCGAGAAGGTGCTGGATGCCGCCAACAAGCTGGTGGCCATCGGCTGCTTCTGCATCGGCACCAACCAGGTCTCCCTGGATGCCGCCCACCTGCGCGGCATCCCGGTGTTCAACGCCCCCTTCTCCAACACCCGCTCGGTGGCCGAACTGGTGCTGGGGGAGATCCTGCTGCTGCTGCGCGGCATCCCGGAGAAGAACGCCAAGTGCCATCGCGGTGTGTGGGAAAAGCTGGCCAACCGTTCGGTAGAAGCCCGTGGCAAGAAGCTCGGCATCATCGGCTACGGCCACATCGGCACCCAGCTTGGCATCATCGCCGAGAGCATCGGCATGAAGGTCTACTACTACGACATCGAGAACAAGCTCTCGCTCGGCAACGCCATCCAGGTGCCGAGCATGGTCGAGCTGCTCAACATGTCCGACGTCATCAGCCTGCACGTGCCTGAGACCGCCTCCACCAAGGATCTCATCGGTGCCGAGCAACTGCGCATGATGAAACCGGGCGCCATCTTCATCAACGCCTCCCGTGGTACCGTGGTGGACATCGACGCCCTGGCCGACGTCATCAAGAGCGGCCACCTCGCCGGCGCCGCCATCGACGTCTTCCCGGTCGAGCCCAAGTCCAACGACGAGGAGTTTCTCACCCCGCTGCGCGGGCTGGACAACGTGATCCTGACCCCGCACATCGGCGGCTCCACCCAGGAGGCCCAGGAGAACATCGGCCTAGAAGTGGCCAACAAGCTGGTCAAATACTCCGACAACGGCTCTACCCTCTCCGCCGTCAACTTCCCCGAGGTCTCCCTGCCGGGTCACAAGGGCTCCAGCCGCCTGCTGCACATTCACCGCAACCAGCCTGGCGTGATGAACCAGATCAACCAGATCTTCGCCGACGAGGGGATCAACATCGCCGGTCAATACCTGCAGACCAGCAGCCACATCGGCTACGTGGTGATCGACGTGGAGACCGAGCACAGTGAGAAGGCGCTGGCCAAGCTCAAGGAGATCGGCGGCACCATCCGTGCCCGCATCCTGCACTGATCAGCCTCACAGCCGCCCAGCAAAAAGCCCGTCGCAATGACGGGCTTTTTTATGCTGCGATGCTCAGCGCAGATCCACGTCGTTGCGCCTTTATCCCCCTCTCCCCTCGCGGGAGCAGGGTTGGGGATGAGGGGGAGATGAAACCGCCCTCATCCTGCCCTCTTGCAAAGAGAGCGGGAAAATACGCGACAGACAATGCGACAGACAATAAGGCCCGGCTTACCACCAACCCAGCAGGTTGCGGCCCACCAGGGCGCCCCACACCAGGGCGTTGAGGGCCAGTGCGATGAAGACGGCGGCGGAGCCCAGATCCTTGGCGCGACCGGAGAGCTCGTGATGTTCGGAGCCGATGCGATCCACCACCGCCTCGACGGCGGAGTTGAGCACCTCGACGATCACCACCAGCCAGCTGATGCAAATGAGCAGCAGGATTTGATCGAGGGTATCGCCGATCCAGAACGCTAGCGGCATCAACAGCAGGATCAGCATCAGCTCCTGCCGGAAGGCGGCCTCGTTGATCCAGGCTGACTTGAGCCCCTTCATGCTGTAACCGGTTGCATTGATGATGCGGGTGACCCCGGTTGCCCCTAGCTTTGCCACGCTATCTACCTCATTTGGAATCGTTTTGGGGCTCACATCCTATCAGAGCCCCTCGAGGTTTCCATCAGGGGTTTTTTGCTTTATTTTATCCCTTTGCCTTTTCTGGCACTCAGTCAACGCTACTGCCCACGCCACCCATTTCGAGAATCGAGTCGTATGTCCATTCACACCGATGAATTGCGCACCCGTCGCCTGGAGTCCCTGATCACTCCCAGCGAGCTGGCGCACGCCTTCCCGTTAAGCGACAACGTTGCCCAGAACCTGCTGGATGCCCGCCGCGAAGTGGAAGCGATCCTGGCCGGTGAGGATCAGCGTCTGCTGGTCATCGTCGGTCCCTGCTCCATTCACGATCCGGCCGCCGCCCACGAGTATGCCCTGCGCCTCAATGCCCTGCGCCAGCAGTATAAAGAGAGCCTGTGCATCGTGATGCGCACCTATTTCGAGAAGCCGCGCACCATCGTCGGCTGGAAAGGCCTCATCAATGATCCGCGCCTCGATGGCAGCTTCGACGTCAACGAAGGGCTGAAACTGGCCCGCAAGCTGCTGGTGGACATCAACGCCCTCGGCATGCCCACCGCCACCGAGTTCCTCGACATGGTGACCGGCCAGTACATCAGCGACCTCATCACCTGGGGCGCTATCGGCGCGCGCACCACCGAATCTCAGGTGCACCGCGAGATGGCCTCCGCCCTCTCCTGCCCGGTCGGCTTCAAGAACGGCACCGACGGCAACACCCGTATCGCCATCGATGCGGTGCGCGCCGCCCGTCACAGCCACATCTTCTACTCCCCGGACAAGGACGGCAAGATGACCATCTACCGTACCGCCGGCAACCCCTATGGCCACGTGATCCTGCGCGGCGGCCACAGACCCAACTACGACACCGCCAGCATCGATGAAGCGTGCGAAGCATTGGCCGACGTCGGCCTGCCCGAGCGGCTGGTAGTGGATTTCAGCCACGGCAACAGCATGAAGGATCACCGTCGCCAGCTGCTGGTGGCGCAGGATATCTGCGATCAGCTGCGCCGCGGTCGCACCGGCATTGCCGGCATCATGGCCGAGAGCTTCCTGGTGGAAGGGCGGCAGGATGTGGAGAACGGCTGCGCCGCCACCTTCGGCCAGAGCATCACGGATGCCTGCCTCTCCTGGAGCGACACCGAAACCCTGCTGGCCATGCTGGCCGAGGCCGCCCAGGTGCGCCTTGCCAAGCAGCAGGCCTGAGTGCGGATGACGAACGCCGACTGGCGGATAGTGCCCCTCGACGAGACACTGCTGGCGCAGTGGGCAACCCTGCGCCAGCAGCTGTGGCCAAACCACGAAATGGCGGCCCATCAGCAAGAAGGGGCCGAACTGCTGGCCACAGCCCATCTCAACGCCTTTCTGGTGCTGGATGTGCAGAGCCAGGCGGTGGCCTTTGCCGATGCGGCCCTGCGCCACGATTACGTGAACGGCTGCGAGAGCAGCCCTGTGGTCTATCTGGAAGGGATCTATGTGCAGCCGGCCTCGCGCCGGCGCGGGTTGGCCCAGGCCTTGATTGCCCGGGTGGCCCAGTGGGGCCGTGAGCTCGGTTGTCGCGAGCTGGCCTCCGACGCCGCCATCGACAACCTTGCCTCCCAGCAACTGCACCAGCGACTCGGCTTTGCCGAAACGGAGCGGGTCGTCTTCTTCAAAAAGGCCCTCGGCTGACGCCAGGGCCTTGTTTGTCTCTCACAGGCTCGGCATAAACCAGACCCGGCCACCCGCCTCGATACGATCGGTCTTGATCTGGAATACCTGTGCCAGCAGCGCCTCGTCCACCAGTTCGACGCCTCCTTCCCGCACCACCCTCCCCTGTTGCAGACAAAGCAGGCGATCGGCCCAGTCGATGGCCAGGTTGATGTCATGGATGGCGAGCACCACCAGCAACCCCTGCCCGGCCAGCTGCTTTAGCAGCCGCAGCAGCGCCAGCTGATGGTGCAGATCCAGCCCCGCCAGCGGTTCGTCCAGCAGCAATACTCGTCCGCCCGGGTTGAGGCTCGGCCACACCTGCAGCAGGGTACGGGCGATCAGCACCCGCTGCTGCTCCCCCCCAGACAGCCGGCTGAAGTCCCGCGCCAGCAAAGCTTCCAGCTCCAGCGCCTGGCACAGCGCCTGAATAGCCTTGTTCTGTCTGGCCGCAGGTTGAGCCTCATCGAGCCCCAGGCTCAGCACCTGAAACACCGGGATATGAAACAGCTGGGGCTGGCGCTGGGGCAGCATGGCGCGCCGCTGCGCCAGCGCCGGCCAGCTCAAGTCCGCCAGCGACTCGCCGCCGATGCGCACCTCCCCCTGCCCCGGCAAGAGGCCGGCCAGGGCGCCGAGCAGGGTCGACTTGCCGCTGCCGTTGGGGCCGAGCAGGGCCACCAGCTGGCCCCCCTGCCAGGCAAGGTCGAGGGGGGCGAGCCGGTTGGCGACGGCAAGGGCACGGGCCGCCAGCAAGGGTGGCTGACCCCCGAGGATTTCAGGTGCTGGCATGGGCATCTTGCCTCAACAACAGATAGATGAAGAGCGGGGCGCCGACCGAGGCGGTGATGACCCCGATGGGCAGCTCCCCCGCCTGCAGGGCGGAGCGGGCGATGAGATCAGCCGCCAGCAGCAGGGCGCCGCCCCCCAGCGCCGAGGCGGGCAGCAGGAAGCGCTGATCGCTGCCGCCACACAGGCGCAGCAGATGGGGCACCACCAGCCCGACGAAGCCGATGACGCCGCACAGCGCCACCGCCATGCCGGTGAGCAGGCAGACCGCCAGCACCAGCCGCACCCGCATCTTGTCCACATCGAGCCCCATCAGGCGGGCCTGGGTCTCCCCCAGCAGCAGTTGCTGCAGCGCCTTGCCCTGCCAGCCGAGCCAGCCGAGGGCGAGCGGGAACAGCAGCCACCACCAGGCCAGTTGCTGGCTGCCGTAAGAGAGGCTCCCCATCATCCAGAACATGAATTCACGCAAGGAGCCGTCATCGGCAAAGTACATCAGCCAGGTCATGGCGGCGTTGGTAAGGATGCCGACGGCGACCCCGAACAGCAGCAGCCGGGCGTGGCCGAGCCGGGCCCGGCGCGCCAGCCGGATGAGCAGCATGGTCACCAGCAGAGCACCGCCGAAGGCCGCCAGCGACAACCCCCAACCCGGCAGATAGACGCCGAGGGCCTTGGCCACCGCCATCGCCACCATGGCGGCCAGTCCCGCCCCGCTCGAGACGCCGAGCAGGCCGGGTTCGGCCACCGGGTTGTGCAGCATCACCTGCAGCACGGCGCCACCGCAGGCGAGCGCCGCCCCCGCCAGCAGGGCCAGCAGGGCGCGCGGCAGGCGCAGCTCCAGCAGAATGCGCTGCTCGAGATCTCCCAGCGGCTGCCAGGGCAGCAAGACGAATTCGCCCCAGGCGAGGGAGCAGAGGAACAGCGCCAGGGTCAGTAGCAGCAGGCCGAGCAGCCAGCGCCGCTGCCAGCGCTGCTGACGGGCGAGCAAAGAGAGGTACACAGAGGCTCTCCGAAGGTGAGAACGAGTCGCCGCCAGAGCCTGTCGAGCAGCTGGCGCGAGTCATGAAAAACGCATGATAACAGCGTGTTGCTACCCAAGGTCAAGGCTGGTAAGGCTTGGCGAGGGCGGCGATCTCGCCGCTTGCCACCAGCTCCTGCAGGGCCAGTGCCAGCGGTTGCTGCAGCGCCTGATGGGGAGAGCGCTTGCTCATGCCCAGATAGAGCACAACAGGCTCAGGCGGCTGGTAGGGCGCCTTACGCACCCCCGTCTCCTTGTCCCGGCTCAGGGCGTAATCCACCTGACAGTCGGTACCTATCATCAACGGCAGGTGGTCACGCTGCACCATGCGCAGCAGCTGCTCCTCGGTGGGCACCCCGTGCTTGTCGAGCCGACGGTCGGAATCGAACGGCTCGAAATAGGCCGAGTTGAGCACATAACCCACCCTGTGTCCCAGCAGATCGGCATAGGTGCGCAGGGTCGATATGGCCGCCCCCTTGCCATAGAAGGCCGGCAGGCACTGGTAATAGGCCGGCTGCAGATAGTCGATGAACGCCGCCCGCTCCGCCGTCATGGCCAGCCCTATCATCAGGTCTACCTGACCGGTCTGCATCTGCTTGAGCGCCCGCCCCCAGGGGACCCGCTTCACTTCGAAGCGGATGCCGCTGCGGCGCTGCAGCTGCTGCAAGATATCCATGTCCAGTCCGCCGAAGCAACCGTCCGGCTGCGCAATCCGAAACGGCGGCCAGACATCGGTGGCTACCGTCAGGGTCGGCGCCCCGTGCACCAGGCAGGCAAACAGCAGACCAAGCACACCCCAGCTTGTCTTGCCCATCTCGTACAACCCTCAGTCTCTTCATCCTTGATGGATTAAAAATACCCTGCCGCCCCACTTATGAGAACCCGTGGTTCGGCGATAAAATGCGATTGATTTTAAAGGAGAACCTAATGAACCCTATCTTCACCAGTATCGGCCTGCTGCTGTGCAGCAACGTCTTCATGACCTTCGCCTGGTACGCCCACCTCAAGAGCATGAATCACAAACCCTGGATCATCGCCGCCCTGGTGAGCTGGGGTATCGCCCTGTTTGAATACCTGCTGCAGGTGCCTGCCAACCGCATCGGCCATACCGTGCTCTCGGTGGGCCAGCTCAAGATCCTGCAGGAGGTGATCACCCTCACCGTGTTCGTTCCCTTCTCCCTCTTCTATCTGAAAGAGGATCTGAAGTGGGATTACCTGTGGGCCGGCCTGTGTATCCTGGGTGCGGTCTTTTTTGTCTTTCGCGAGAAACTCACCGGCGCCTGACGCTGTACACTCAATAACATCCCCAGCAAGGCATCTCCTTGATAGACGAGGCAAAAACCATGGAATTGCGAGACATGCTACAGATCCTGGCCAAGCAGGACGGCTCAGACCTCTATCTGTCGACCGGCGCGCCCCCCTGTGCCAAGTTCAACGGCGGCCTGCGCCCCCTGAACGAAACGCCGCTCGAGCCCGGCGAGGTGGCCAGCATAGCCGACGCCATCATGGACGGCGAGCAGAAGCAGCAGTTTGAGCGGGAGCTGGAGATGAACCTCGCCATCTCGCTGCCCCAGATCGGCCGCTTTCGGATCAACATCTTCAAGCAACGCAACGAAGTCTCTCTGGTGGCGCGCAACATCAAGACCGAGATCCCCCGCTTCGAGGACTTGAAACTGCCCCCCGTGCTGCTCGACACCATCATGGAAAAACGGGGGCTGGTGCTGTTCGTCGGCGGTACCAGCTCGGGCAAGTCCACCTCGCTCGCGGCCCTCATCGACCATCGCAACCGCAACAGCGGCGGCCACATCATCACCATCGAGGATCCGGTGGAGTTCGTGCACCGCCACCGCAAGAGCATCATCAACCAGCGCGAAGTGGGGGTGGATACCCGCAGCTTCCACGCCGCCCTGAAAAACACCCTGCGCCAGGCACCGGACGTGATCCTTATCGGCGAAATTCGCGATCGCGAGACCATGGAGCACGCGCTGGCCTTCTCCGAAACCGGCCACCTCGCCATCTCCACCCTGCACGCCAACAACGCCAACCAGGCGCTGGATCGCATCATCAACTTCTTCCCGGAAGAGCGCCGGCCCCAGCTGCTCAACGATCTTGGCAACAACCTCAAGGCGTTTGTCTCCCAGCGACTGGTGAAGACCAAAGAGGGTGGCCGCCGGGCGGCGGTGGAGATCATGCTGGGCACCCATACCATCCGCGACATGGTCAAGCGTGGCGAGTTTGGCGGTCTCAAGGAGGTGATGGAGAAGTCCAAGGCCCTCGGCATGGTCACCTTCGACAGCGCCCTGTTCGATCTGGTGGTGGAAGGGGTGATCGACGAGGAGGAGGCGGTGAAGAACGCCGACTCGGCCAACAACCTGCGCCTCAAGATCAAGCTGTGGAGGGAGAAGGGCCAGATCGCCAGCAGCAGCGACGCCACCGGCTGGAGCCTGGAGCCCACCAAGGACGAGAAGGACGATCTGTTCTGACCCGCCTCCCACTTGAACCTGCAAACACCCGCCCCGGCGGGTGTTTTCATATCCCGGCGGCCTGATCCCTCCTCGCCCGTAGCAGACAGTGACATCTGGTGAACGAACAGCCCATCTGCGACAAAAGTCGTCACCATAAATGACAAAACCATCACTTGACCGGAAAACCGTGTGAGAAGTGTGAGTGAAAGCACTTTCATACTGGCTTCAAAGGAGGCACTATCAAAGAGTTCTATCAATAAAGGGGTATTCAATGTTGTTACAACCAGCCAATACAGCACAGTCAAGGCAGTTGCTGAACGAGACCATGGCTCTGGTTCTCGCAGGAGGGCGGGGCAGTCGCCTCAAACAGTTGACGGACAACAGGGCGAAACCGGCAGTACACTTCGGCGGCAAGTTCCGCATCATCGACTTCGTACTCTCCAACTGCATCAACTCCGGCATTCGCCGGGTCGGGGTAGTGACCCAGTACAAATCCCACAGCCTCCTGCGCCACCTGCAGTCCGGCTGGTCCTTCCTTCGCTACCAGATGAACGAGTTCATCGATCTGCTGCCGGCCCAGCAACGGGTGGACGAGGTCAACTGGTATCGCGGCACCGCCGATGCGGTCTACCAGAATCTGGACATCATTCGCGATCACGGCCCCAAATACGTGGTGGTGCTGGCGGGGGATCACATCTACAAGATGGATTACGCCGCCATGCTGCTCGATCACGTCAACATGGGGGCCAGGGTGACGGTGGCCTGCATCGAGGTCCCGCGCCAGGAGGCGAGCGCCTTCGGGGTGATGGCGGTGGACGGCGATCGCAAGATCAACTCCTTCGTCGAAAAACCCGCCAATCCACCCGCCATGCCGGACAAGCCCGACACCGCGCTGGCCTCCATGGGGGTTTACATCTTCGAGGCGGACTACCTCTACCAGCTGCTGGAAGAGGATCTCGCCAACCCGGCCTCTCACCATGACTTCGGCATGGACGTGATACCCCGGGTGGTGCAAGAGGGCACCGCCTACGCCCACCCATTCAGCATGTCCTGCGTCGGCTGCTGCCCGCAAAAGCGCCCCTACTGGCGCGACGTGGGCACGGTGGAGTCGTTCTGGGAAGCCAACATGGATCTCGCCTCCGTCACCCCCGAGCTCGACATCTATGATCAGGACTGGCCCATCTGGACCAGCCAGAACATGACCCCGCCCGCCAAGTTCGTGCAGGACAGAAACGGCCAGCACGGCATGACCATCAACTCCATGTTTGCCGGCGGCACCATCGTCAGCGGCTCCTTCATCGTGAGCTCGGTGCTGTTCACCAATGTGCGGGTCGACTCCTTCTGCACCCTGGATCAGGCGGTGATCTTCCCCGGAGTCGAGATAGGCCCGGGCTGCCGGCTGCGCCGGGTGGTGATCGACAAGGGCTGCAAGCTGCCGGAAGGACTGGTGGTGGGGGAAAACGCCAGCGAGGATGCCCGCCGCTTCTACCGCTCCGAGCAGGGTATCGTACTGGTCACCCAGGAGATGCTGGCCAGACTGTGATGCCGCCGCGTCGGCAAGAGGGGGTCATGGTGGCTCCCTTTTTACATTTGCTTACCGCTCTCCCCTTGCCTGACAGGTCTGCTGGCATGCTACTCTGCCCTCGGCCCAGCCTTCGTCTCACCATGGAATCGCATATGAAAAAACTGGATGTTGCCCGCCTTGCCAGCCTCGCCGACGAGGCCGCCCAATCCCCGCGCCTGCGCATGAACCACAATCTGCATCAGGAGCTGGCCGACCCCATCCAGCGCCTGGCCATCGCCATGGAGCCGGGTACCTATATCCGCCCCCATCGCCACCTGCAGACCTGGGAGCTGCTCACCTCGCTGCAGGGCCGTTTCGTGGTGCTCAACTTCGATGACGAGGGCACCGTCATTGCCCGCGCCGTACTGGGGGAAGAGACCTCTGTGCTGGAGACCCCGGTCGCCAGCTGGCATGCGGTGCTCTCTCTCGACCCCGGCGCCGTCATCTTCGAGGTCAAGCACGGCCCCTACGCTCCCTTTCGGGAAGAGGACTTCGCCCCCTGGTCACCGGCGGTGGACGACATCCAGGGCCAGCAGGCGCTGATGGACTGGTATCGCCACGCCGAGGTGGGCCAGCGCTGGCCGGGGCGCTGATCTGCCCCTACGCGAACAAGGCGAACACGCGCCAATAAAAAGACCCGCCAGCGGCGGGTCTTTTTTATCTCCGAGAGTGGGATGTCGAACCCCGGCAGAGCCCAGGGCTCAACCCTTTTGCACCAGGCCAATCTGGCCCGGCTCGCACCACTCGAACATCACCTCCTGACTCTTGCCACAGCAGGAGCCGCCGCACACCTGGGTCTCCCGCTTGGCGACCCGCCCCTTGCGCATCCAGACGCCGAGCATGGCCTCCACCGCATCTTCCGAGGTGTGGAAGTGGCGGGCCAGCTCGCGCCGGCTCGCCTTCTGCTGCGCGGCGAGGTACTCCCCCAGCTCACGCAGGATCATAGGGCCACCACCTTGCGGGCGACGATGTCGCCGTGGCGACGGCCCAGCCACCAGAGCAGCAGCAGGGAGAGGCCGTAGCTCGCCACCCAGAACAGGCTCTGCTCGGGGTGGGCGGCGAAGGTGGCCAGCTGATAGAAGACGGTGGCGCACATGAAGGCCATGTAGTTGCACCAGGCGGCGGTCAGCAGGGCCCACTGGCGGCCGGTCTCCCTCACCAGGGCGCCCATGGCGGCGGCGCAGGGCATGTAGAGCAGCACGAACAACAGGTAGGCGAAGGCGCCGGCTGCCCCGTCGAAGTGGCTCTGCATGTTGCCGTAGGTGGAGACGTCCACCTCCTGCGCCTCGGCGGCGGCCTGCTGGTCATCCAGGTTGCCCACCGCCAGCCCCATGGGGTCGGTCGGGTCGATGTCGGCCAGGTTGGTGGCGACTGCGGCGATCGCCTCCTGGAAGCTGGTCGCCAGGGAGAACTCGCTCGCCTCCTCCTCCCCGTCGCCGCTGCCGGCGTAGAGACTGTTGAGGGTACCGACCACCGCCTCTTTGGCGAAGATGCCGGTGACGATGCCGACCGTGGCCTGCCAGTTGTCATCGCGCACGCCGATGGGGTGCAGCACAGGAGTAACCGCCTGGCTGATTTTGCTCAGCACCGAGCGTTCTTGGTCTTGGTGGCCGAAGCTGCCGTCGGTGCCGAGCGAGTTGAGCACGCTCAGCACGGCGACCACCAGAACTATGGTTTTACCGGCGCCAAACACGAAGGATTTGAGCTTCTGCCAGGTCTTGATGCCGACGTTGACCGGGCGCGGCCACTCGTAATCCGGCATCTCCATCAGCATGGAGTCGCTCTTGCCCGGCAGCAGGGTGCTGCGCAGCAACAGGCCGGTGAGCACCGCCACCAGGATGCCGATGAGGTAGAGACCGAACACCAGGTTCTGACCCGACTCGGGGAAGAAGGCCACCGCGAACAGGGCGTAGACCGGCAGGCGGGCACCACACGACATGAAGGGGGCCATGGCCGAGGTCATCAGCCGCTCACGCTCGGAGTTGAGGGTACGGGTCGCCATCACCGAGGGCACGGTGCAGCCAAAGCCCATCAGCATGGGCACGAACGCCTTGCCCGGCAGGCCGAGGCGACGCATCAGCGCATCCACCACAAAGGCCGCGCGGGCCAGGTAGCCGGAGCTCTCCAGCACCGCCAGGAACAGGTAGAGGCAGCCGATCACCGGGATGAAGGTGGCGACGGTCTGCAAGCCCACCCCGAAGCCGTCCGCCAGGATGGCCCCCAGCCAGTCCGGCGCATGGACCAGCCCCAGCAGGTGGTGGACGCCATCGACAAAGAGGGCACCGCCCATGATGTCGAAGAAGTCGATGAAGGCGCTGCCCACCTTGATGGCGAACATGAACATCAGGTACATCACCAGCAGGAAGAAGGGAATGCCAAACCAGCGGTTGAGCAGTACCCGATCGAGCCGCTCGCTCTGGGCCGCGGTGAGCTTGCCCTTCTGCTGGCACGCCTGGGCGGCCCACTGGTGGATGTGGCCGTAGCGGATGTCCGCCAGCTGCAGGTCCACATCCTGCCCGTGGTGAGCGCGGGCCACCACGTTGGCGGCGGCGGCCTGCTGGCCGGGCAGCAAGGTCTCCTGCATCACCGCATCCTCTTCCAGCAGGCGCAAAGCGCGGCCACGGGCGGTGAGGTGGTGCGGGGCGAGCAGGGTCTCCAGCTCCGCCAGATCTTTTTCCAGCTCGCTGCCGTAGTCCAACAGCAGCGCCGGCTGCGGCTGGCCGATAAACTGCTGGATCTGGTTCTTGAAGGCGGCGACCTGCTGGCGATTGTGGGCCGAGAGGGCCACCACCGGGCAGCCGAGGGTCTTGCCGAGCTTGCTCTCGTCGATGGTGATGCGCCGCTTTTGCAGGATGTCCATCTTGTTGAGCACCACCACCATGGGCAGCCCCAGCTCGCGCAGTTGCAGCGTGAGGTAGAGGGAGCGCTCCAGGTTGGCGGCGTCGATGACGTTGAGCAGCAGATCCGGCTGCTGACCCTCCACGAAGCGGCTGGCGATCTGCTCGTCCAGGCTCCCCTCCTGATTGGCCAGGCTGTAGATGCCGGGCAGGTCCATCAGTTTGTAGTCGTGGCCCTGGGCACTGAATTCGCCCATCTTCTTGTCGACGGTGACGCCGCTCCAGTTGCCCACCTGCTGGCGGGCCCCGGTCAGGGCATTGAACAGGGAGGTCTTGCCGCTATTGGGATTGCCGACGGTTACCAGGGAGTAGTTCATACCGGTTCGACCTCGATTTGCTGGGCAAGGCTTTTCTGCATTGAGAGGCAGATCCCCTGACACTGGATCTGCAGCGGATCCCCGAGCGGGGCCGCGCGCAAGTAGATGACTTCAGTCTGGGGCAGCAAGCCCATCACCATCAGCTTGCGCCGCAAGGGACGGGTCAATTGATTCATGTTCTTGATGCGAGCACTCTGTCCCGGTGACAACTGCGCGAGTACCATGACTGACTCCCGAAGTTAAACAATAATAATTCTCTTTTACTTGAGGGCATTATAATCCGTGTTTTCAACGCTTATTTGAGTAAAATCAAACTCCGCTTAGCTAACTCACAAATATCTGCCATGAGTCACGACAACAACAGCCGCCTGGTCTACAGCACGGACGGCGGCATCATCAAAGAACAGAGCCAGCCGCAATCCGCCTCCCCCTTCCCCACCGACGGGGTGGTGCGCATCCGCCGCGAAACCAAAGGGCGCAAGGGCGCCGGGGTCATCACCATCCACGGCGTGCCGGCCGACCAGCAAAAGAGCATCGCCACCCTGCTAAAGAAAAAGTGCGGCACCGGTGGCGGCCTCAAAGAGGGGGTGATCGAGATCCAGGGGGACAAGCGGGATCTGATCAAGGCCGAGCTCGAGAAGGCCGGTTTCAGCGTCAAGCTGGTAGGCGGCTGACCCCCGCTCGCCCGGCTTGCGTCACTTTCGCTTTTTCCCTAGAATGCCCGCTCCCATCGAGGGGGAGTAGTCTCGCCAGCCGGCCCCAAACCGGTTCGCGACCCTGATCAACATACTTGGTGCCAACTCACCATGGTCAGGGTGATCCACGCCAGCCGCGGATTTGACAAGACCTTTGACGGGCCAGTGCCAATACCGGGGACGGATGGCGCAGGCTTGTCTCAGGTATAACAATTCCGTCCCCCGGTCATTTTTATGGAAGCCTTGTTAACCTCAACCCTCAGCGTGGCCATCGCCGAAATCGGCGACAAGACCCAGCTGCTGGCGCTGTTGCTCATCTGTCGTTTTCGCAAGCCCTGGCCCATCATCGCCGGCATGCTGGCAGCCACCCTGCTCAACCACGCTGGCGCCGCCTAGCTTGGCGAGTTCATCAGCCGCTGGCTCGACCCCAAGGTGATGACCTATCTGGTGGCCGGTGCCTTCATCGCCATGGCCGCCTGGATCCTGGTGCCTGACAAGATGGACGACGAGGAGAGCCCGCTCGACAAATACGGCCCCTTCATGGCCACCTTCGTGCTGTTCTTCATCGCCGAGATCGGCGACAAGACCCAGATCGCCACCGTGCTGCTGGCGGCCAAGTATGACTCCCTGATCCAGGTCATCACCGGCACCACCCTCGGCATGATGCTGGCCAACGTGCCTGTGGTGCTGCTTGGCAAGCTGTGGGCCGATCGCCTGCCCCTCAAGGGGATCCGCATCGCCTGCGCCATCCTGTTCGTGGGCCTGGGAGTGAGCACCCTGCTGTTCGCCTGACCCGGCCGGATCAGAAGGTGACGAGGCAAGGGTGAGCACTTGCCGACGCCGCTCCCGCGCCCATGTCGTCTCCTTGCACGCAAGCCCCGCCTTTGGCGGGGCTTTTTGCTGCCCGCATATCGGGCCGGCATGCCCGCAGACGGGGGCTGCCAACCGGCGCCATGGCCGTGGCATAATGCGGCAAACCTGATGGAGCATCCCATGCACTTCACCTCAAGACAGACGCTGCTCGACTGGGTCAGGCGCGGGCGTCTCGACCGGGCCCAGTTGCCCGCCGCTCTCGCCCTGTGCGAGCTGCCCCCCGGCCCTGCCCGCTGGCAGTGGCTGTTCGATCGGCTGCTGCTCTGGCTCGGCAGCCTGTGCCTCGGCGCCGGTCTGGTGTTCTTCGTCGCCTTCAACTGGCAGGAGCTCGGCCGCCTCTCGCGCCTCGCCCTGCTGGAGCTGCCGCTGCTCGCCATGCTGCTGTTGCTGTGGCGCAAGCCTCTCGCCGACAGCCAGCGCCAGGCATTGCTGCTCGCCATCGCCCTCAACATCGGCGCCCTGCTGGCGCTGGTGGGGCAAACCTACCAGACCGGCGCCGATCCCTGGCAACTGTTCGCCACCTGGGCGCTGATGCTGCTGCCACTGGCGGCACTCGGCCAGAGCCCGCTGCTGTGGACCCTGAGCTGGCTGCTCGGTCAGCTGGCGCTGGTGCTCTACTGGCGGCTCGGCCTGTTCGACCTCTTCTTCGCCTTCGACGAGGAGGCCCTCGGCTGGAGCCTGACCCTGTTCAACGCCGCCCTCTGGGGCATATTGCTGCTGGTGCCCGCCCGCTACCGGCTGATGCCCTCCTGGCTGGCGGGGCTGGCCGCCGGGCTCGGCGTCACCCTGCTGACCCTGCTGGCGCTGTTCGATGCTGCCTCCCCCTGGGTCTGGCCGGCCTGGCTCGGCTGGCTGGCGGCCGCCTACCTGCGCTGGCACCACAGGTTCATCGCCGGGCTCGCCATGGGCTGCCTGAGCCTCATCGTGGTGCTGCTGACGGCGCTCGGCAAATGGATGGAGCCGGACGTCGACGGCTTCCTGCTGCTCTGCCTCATCGCCATCGGCCTGTCGGTGGCCGCCAGCCGCTGGCTGCAACAACAACGGAGGCCCCATGAGTGATCTGACCCCCTGGCAGCGACTGCAACGGGCCCAACTGGTGGAAGGGGATGCCCCCCGCGACGACCAGCCCCACTGGTCGAGCCGCTTTCTGCTCGGCATGGTGGGCTGGATTGCCGCCCTGTTCCTGCTGTTCTTCCTGTTCATGTCGTTCTCCCAGCTCACCCGGGATGCCAACAGCGCCCTGCTGATGGGCATCGTGCTGATGGCCATCGCCTTTTGCCTCAACCGCTTCGCCACCCGCAGCGATCTGTGGGATCAGTTCGTGCTGGCGCTGGCGCTGGCCGGCGATGCCTGGCTGCTCTACGGCCTGCTCGATCGGCTGGATCTGCACTCGGCCCCGCTCTGGTTCGGCCTCGCCCTGCTGTCGCTGGCCATCGCTGCCCTGTTCGAGCACTGGCTGATCCGGCTGTTCCACAGCTTCGCCACCGCCATCCTGCTCACCCTGGGCCTCGCCTGCCTCGGCCTGCAACTGCTGGCCCTGCCGCTGGTGATGACGGCAGTGGCCCTCTGCTGGCTGCAGGCCGAGCGCGATCCCGTGCGCCATCAGCTCTATGAATCCCTCACCCTGGGGCTGGCGCTCTCCCTGCTGGTGCTGGGGCGCCTGCACCACCCGCTGTGGGAGGGCGGCGCCAGCATGCTCGACGAGCTCGGCCACTCCCGCCTGCCGCTCTGGCTCAACCCGCTGCTCTGCGCCGCCCTGCTGCTGGGACTGATGATCCGGCTGAAACTGCCGCTGCTGTACGGGCTGCCACTGGTGCTGCTCAGCGCTCTCATCCCCGGCATGGGGGCCGGCGCCCTGGTGCTGGGACTGATGATCCGGCTGAAACTGCCGCTGCTGTACGGGCTGCCACTGGTGCTGCTCAGCGCTCTCATCCCCGGCATGGGGGCCGGCGCCCTGGTGCTGGTGCTCGGCTTCTATGCCGGCAGCGTCGGCCTGATGACCCTGGCCGGCCTGCTGCTGGTCGGCTTTGGCTCCCTCTATTACTACGATCTGGGGCTGACCCTGATGACCAAATCCTGGCTGCTGCTGGGCTCGGGCGCCCTGCTGCTCGGCGCCCGCCAGCTGCTCAAACGGCTGAGCCCGCGGAGCCCCTCATGAGACGACTCGCCCTGCTGCTGACCGGCCTCGCCATCCTGGCGGCCATCAATGTCACCGTCTGGCGCTACGAGCACGCCATGAGCGGTGGCGAGGTGGTGCTGCTGCGCCTCGCCCCGGTCGACCCGCGCTCCCTGATGCAGGGGGATTACATGCGCCTCAACTACGAGCTGGCCCGCCAGCTCGGCAACCGGCGCCACGACGAGGCCCCCGCCGACACCCTGGTGATCCGCCTCGACGACCGGCAGATCGCCAGCTGGGTGGAAGGGGGCAAGCCTGATCGATTGGCCCCGGATGAACGGCGGCTGCAGGTACGCCAAAGCGATGGCCAGTGGCGCATCGGCCCCGATGCCTACTTCTTCGAAGAGGGCACCGGCGAGCAGTACGAGGCGGCGCGCTACGGCGAATTTCGCCTGCAAGAGAGCGGCAAGGCCCTGCTGGTGGGGCTGCGCGATGAGCAGCTAAAACCGCTGGGCAACCCCAGAGCGCGCTGGTAACTGCTGGCAATATCAGGCTTTTTTGCCCACACTAGGGCAAGATGGATCGCCCGCGCTACGCCAAGGATCGCCCATGAGGAGAGGTTTTTTCGGTTGTCTGCTGCTGTTGTCATGCCTTGGCACGGCGCAGGCCGAGCTCGGCAAGCTGGAGTACCTGACCGAGGAGTATCCCCCCTACAACTTCACCGATGCCACCGGCCAGCCCGCAGGCCTCGCGGTGGAGCTGCTGCAGCGCATCTGGCAAAACACCCAGACGCCCCCCCAGCCCATCCGCATCCTGCCCTGGGCGCGGGGTTACTACCTGCTCACCCAGAAACCCAACGTGGTGCTCTTCTCCACCGCCCGCACCGACACCCGCGATCCCCTGTTCAAGTGGGCCTGCCCCATCGGCCACGCCGAGTACGTGCTGCTGGCCTACAAGCGCCGCCCCATTACCCTGAGCGCGGTCGAGCAGATCAACGACTACCGCATCAGCGCCGTGCGCTCCGATGCCTCCGAGCAGTTGCTGCTCAACCGCGGCATGGACGAGAACCGCATCATCCCCGCCAACCGGCTGAGCCAGGGGCTGAAGATGCTGGTGTCGGGCCGCGCCGATCTGCTGGCGACCGGCAAGCTGGCGGGCTACGACGCCATCAAGGAGCTGCAGCTCGATGCCAACGAGTTCACGGTGGCCTTCGTACTGGATGCCGAGGAGCTCTGCTACGCCTTCAGCCGCCAGGTGGATGACGGGGTGATCAAGCAGTTTCAGCGCGCCCTCAACCAGGCGCTCGCCTCGCCGGACTATCAGGCCCTGCGACGCCAATACATGCCGTGAGCCGTGCCACGGCTGGCGATTTGGCCGGCTTTGATAACACTTGAGAGTGACGCAACACCCCACCAGGATGGCCAAAATGAAAAAATGGACCGGATTCGCCGCACTCGTGTTTGCCACCCTGGCCCAGGCCAGTCCCGAGCTTGGCAAGCTGCACTACCTCAGCGAAGAGTACAAACCCTACAACTTCTCCAACGAGGCGGGCGCCCCCACCGGGCTCGCCGTCGAGCTGCTGCAACAGGTGTGGAAGAAAACCAACACCCCGCCGCAGACCGTCACCATCATGCCCTGGGCGCGGGGTTACTACCTGCTGACCCAGAAACCCAACGTGGTGCTCTTCTCCACCGCCCGCACCGAGGCGCGGGATCCCCTGTTCAAGTGGGCCTGCCCCATCGGTTACGCCGAGATCGTGCTGATGGGGCTGGCCAAGAACCCGGTCAAGATAGCCAGGCTGGAAGATGCCCAGCAGTACAACATAGGGGCGGTGCGGGCCGACGTGGGGGAGCAGCTGCTGCTCAACAACGGCTTCGACGAGCAGAAGATCCTGCCGGCCAACCGCCTGCCCCAGGCGCTCAAGATGCTCACCTCGGGCCGGGTCGATCTCATCTCCACCAACAAGACCACCATGCTGGATCTGATCGCCTCCCAGCAGCTGGATCCCGCCCAGTTCAAGGTGTTCTGGATGTTGAGCTCCGAGCAGTTCTGCTTCGCCTTCAGCCACCCGGTGAGCGACGAGCTGGTCAAGGAGTTCCAGAGCGGCCTGACCCAGGTGCTGGCCAGCAGCGAATTCCAGCAGATCCAGAGCAAGTACTTCCCCGCACGCTGAGGGGCGACATGAAGAAGGGGCCCAGCGGGGCCCCTTTTGTTTGCCTGTCTCACCTGCCCGTCAGCTCGGCCGACGACGCTGGCGCTTGACCTCGTACATGCAGGCATCGGCCAGCCTCAGCGCCTCGTCCACCGTGCTGAGGGCCGGATCGGTGGCCACCACCCCCACGCTGGCGCCGGCATAATGGAGCGCTCCGGCGGGCAGCTCGAGCGACACCAGGCTCGCCTCGAACAGCCGGCGCTGAAAGCCATGTACCGCCATCACCTGCGGCTCGTCGCCGCACGGCGGCCCCATCCCCACCGCCACGAACTCGTCGCCCCCCACCCGCGCCAGCAAATCGCCGCCGCGCAGCA
Source organism: Aeromonas sp. A35_P (assembly GCF_002259925.1). Taxonomy (NCBI): domain Bacteria; kingdom Pseudomonadati; phylum Pseudomonadota; class Gammaproteobacteria; order Aeromonadales; family Aeromonadaceae; genus Aeromonas; species Aeromonas sp. A35_P. Next base: position 23,492 of record NZ_NEVB01000215.1, read on the forward strand.
CGCAGGAGAGCGCCGCCGCCACCCGTTGCAGCAACAGGTCCCCCACATCGTGGCCGTGGATGTCGTTGATGGCCTTGAAGCCGTCGAGATCGATAAAGCCTATCAACAGTGGATGCTCGACCCGCTCAGCCAGCGCAAAGAGGCGGTTGAGCTCGAGCATCAAGGCCCGCCGGTTGGGCAGCCCGGTCAACGGGTCGCTCAGCGCCTGGCGCGACAGCTCGTTGTTGGCCTGCTGCAGCTGGATCACCAGCTGTTCACGCTCCACCTGCTCGGCGATGAGCCGGGCGAAGAAGGCGATCAGGTGATCCGAGCCCGCCGTCAGCGGCTTGTGTTCGGCACTGGCGGCACACAGGGTGCCATAGAGGGAGCCGGAGGGGGTGCGCACCGGGCAGCTCAGGTAGGTGCGAATGCCAAGGGCCCGCGCCGCCTGGGAATCCCCCCAGCAGCTCGCCACATCGTCGGTGTAGAAGCGCCCCTCGTCGAGGGCCCGCCGGCAGAGGGTATCGCCCCAGGCCACCGAGGCCCCCTCGGGGATCTGCAGGTCGGCGGCGTTGCGGGCATAGCGGATATGTTGGGTGTCGTGACCAAGGTCGATTTCGGTCAGATAGGTGGATTCGAGCCCGGTGACCGTCTCGAGCATCTCCAGCAGCGGGCGGGTCAGGCTCTCCAGATCCCGCGCCCCGGTCACTTGCAGCGACAACGCCTGCAATATTCTGTCCATGCACACCTCCCTGCTTGCATGTCTATTCCTGAAACCATAGCCCCTTCACCCGCCGCCCGCCCCCATCGCGGCGCTATCTCTGCGCTTTTGCCGCCCTTTGTCGCCGAACGACCCTCGATTGTCCAGCAACGTGCTCCGTTTGCAGCCAACGCGAGATAACCCGCTCTAAGAGGTAATCAGCGCCCACTGCCGAAGCAAGCGGCGCCTGTCGTGCGAAGCTTTTGGCTGCGGCAGCTTGCCGGTGCCACTCAAGCGAGCTCGGTATCGTGATGGCCCCTGTCGCTGGCCGCCTTTATTCGTGACGCTCCCCTGCCATTGCCCTCACCTGGCTCGCCACTCGGTTCAGCTCTCGGCTTGCCACTCTCCCCGTGTCTCTACCCGGCTGTCAGCGCGCTCGGGGCTCGGGGCTCGGGGCTCGGGGCTCACCTTCCATCACACCCCCAACCTGGGTCAACCGCCGGTTGCCACTTTGCAGCAAAGGAGAAAAACCATTCAATTCTGATGGTTGCATCACTAATTTCATGGATTTGGATGGCCCCGCCGAGGCGGGTTCCGTAAGATGACCATCGGCCCCCGTTGGCCCCGCATATTCATGGATGGTCAAGGGCGCAAGGTGACGGCGACAGTCAGGGGCGGCAGCGTCTTTGGCGGAGCCCAGCCGGTCTCCCGCGCCTGCGGCAAGGGCGAGGGTTTCACCCTCGACGGGTGCCCCGTCAGCCTCCGGGGCTTTGCCCATGCCCCCATGCGGATGCGACGCTTGGGGCAATCTGTAAGGTCGAGTAGGGTGCAATAAGCGTGTAGGGTCGATTAGCTA
>NZ_NEVB01000216.1:0-9641 GCF_002259925.1 Aeromonas sp. A35_P
GCTCAAACAGGCTGTAGCCTTTCTGGAATTGGACTTTGCTTTTGGCCATGATCTCGCTCCTCGATAACCTGTGCATAAGATCAGTATAGTTCGGGGTGACTGCTAATCATGGGTAATCAGGTATCCCCTTGTCCAACCCGTTATCTGGGGCCGACAGCGGCCGTTATCATCCTGGCCGGCCTGATAATGGCGCTGGCCCCGCTCTTTATCAAACTGATAGCGCGCCGCGCCAAAGTGAGATCATTTTCAGCAATGAGGGAGACGTTTCCATTATTTAAATTCGGTGTTGATAGCCACTCTCATTGTCGAAACTGGTATCGGCTGTCGATGTTTTATTAATTGGAGGTGCCTCACGTTTTTATGGCTGAAAAATAAAAAGATCCGGCGCTGGCCTGATTGTTGCTCTTGTCAGTTTCAAGGGGCTTTTTATGCGTGGTTATGGATGGGCCCCATTTATTCACCCTGTCAATGAGCAGTGCCGCTGCAAGGAGATCAACATGGGCGATATTATGCGACCCGTTCCCTTCAAGAACCTTCTGGTCCGTATCTTCTCGGAATATAAAGCGAGTCAATCCATCTTCGGCATTCCCGCCGCGCAATTCTATCGCAAGCAGGACGAGCGCAAGATCAAGGTGTTCGGTGAAACCTGCGAAACTCCCATCGGCCCGGCAGCCGGTCCCCATACCCAGCTGGCCCAGAACATCGTCACCTCCTGGCTGACCGGCGGGCGCTTTATCGAGCTCAAGACGGTGCAGATCCTGGACCGTCTCGAACTGGAAAAACCCTGCATCGATGCCGAAGACGAATGCTTCAACACCGAGTGGTCTACCGAGTTCACCCTGCCCAAGGCGTTCGACGAGTACCTGAAGGCCTGGTTTGCCCTCTACCTGCTGGAAGAGGTGTTTGACCCGCGCCAGGGCGACGAGGCCAAGTCCTTCATCTTCAACATGAGCGTGGGTTACAACCTCGATGGCATCAAACAGCCGCCGATGCAGCAGTTCATTCACAGCCTGATGGATGCAAGCAGCAATCCGAAATTTGCCGAGTACCAGCAGGTGGTGCGAGACCTCGTGGCCGACGAGCAGTTTATCGCCGAGCTGGGGCTGGGGGCGCGGCGGGCTCGCCTGCAACAGCTGGTGGAGCGCATTCCGGCCGAGCTGGTGCACGGCGTTACCCTCTCTACCATGCACGGCTGCCCGCCCAACGAAATTGAGGCCATCTGTCGCTACATGCTGGAGGAGAAGGGTCTCAACACCTTCGTCAAACTGAACCCGACCCTGCTGGGCTACCCGCGGGTGCGCGAGATCCTCGATACCTGCGGCTTTGATTACATCGGTCTTAGCGAAGCGTCGTTCGATCACGACCTCAAGCTGGATCAGGCCAAGGCCATGCTGACCCGCTTGATGGCGCTGGGGGCCGAGAAGGGGCTCACCTTCGGGGTCAAGCTCACCAACACCCTCGGCACCATCAACCGCAAGGGGGCACTGCCCGGCGATGAGATGTACATGTCCGGCCGGGCGCTGTTCCCGCTCTCCATCAACGTGGCTGCCGTGCTGTCTCGTGCCTTCGATGGCAAGCTGCCCATCTCCTACTCGGGCGGTGCCAGCAAGTTCAATATTGCCGAGATCTTCGAGACCGGCATTCGTCCCATCACCATGGCCACCGACCTGCTCAAGCCGGGTGGTTACCTGCGCCAGATCGAGTGCCTCAAAGAGATAGATGCGTCGGACAGCTGGGGCATGCGTCAGGTGGATGTGGCCAAGCTGGAAGCCCTGGCCGCCAAGGCGCTCACCATGGATTACACCCAGAAGGAGTGGAAATCCGACGATCGCATCGAAGTGGGCGGCGGCCTGCCGCTGACCGACTGCTACGTGGCGCCCTGCGTCACCGCCTGCGCCGTGCATCAGGATATCCCCGAGTACATTCGCCTGATGGGCGAGGGAGAGTATGTGGCAGCCCTTGAGCTGATTTATCAGCGCAACGCCTTGCCTGCCATCACCGGCCATATCTGCGATCACCAGTGTCAGTACAACTGTACCCGTCTCGATTACGACAGCCCGCTCAATATCCGTGAGCTCAAGAAGGTCGCGCTGGAGCGCGGTTGGGAAGGGTACAAGGCACGCTGGCACAAACCGGCAGGCAGTGGTGACAAGCACCCGGTTGCGGTCATTGGCGCCGGCCCGGCCGGTCTCTCCGCCGGTTACTTCCTGGCCCGCGCCGGTCACCCGGTCACCGTGTTCGAGCGCGAAGCGGATGCCGGTGGTGTGGTCAAGCACATCATCCCCGAGTTCCGCATTCCGGCCGAGCTGATCCAGCACGACATCGACTTTGTCGCCGCTCACGGGGTCAAGTTCGAGTTCGGCTGCGAGCCGGCGCTCACCGTCGACAAGCTGCAGGAGCAGGGCTTTACCTATGTCTTCGTCGGGATCGGGGCCGACAAGAACGGCGGCATGCGCCTCGAAGGGGGTCATGATCGGGTCTACAAGTCTTTTAACTTCCTGCGCAGCTTCAATCAGGGCAAACCGCTGCCGCTGGGCCGCCATGTGGCGGTGATCGGTGCCGGCAACACCGCCATGGACTGCGCCCGCGCCGCCCTCAAGGTGCCCGGTGTCAGCGATGTGACCGTGATCTACCGTCGCAGCGAGAAAGAGATGCCCGCCTATCGCGAGGAGTATCTGGAAGCAGTAGAGGATGGGGTGCGTTTTTGCTTCCTCACCAATCCGGAGCGCTTTGACAAAGATGGCAAGCTTGTCGTGCGGATGATGGCGCTGGGGGAACCTGACGAACAGGGCCGCCGCCGTCCGGTACCCACCGATCAGACCGAAGTGATGCAGATGGATGCCCTGATCACCGCCATCGGCGAGCAGCCTGACTGCGAGGTATTGAAAGCGATGGGCATTCCCCTTGGCAGCGATGGCTGGCCCGAGGTGGATGGCCAGAGCGGCGAAACCAGCCGTCGCAACGTCTTCCTCATCGGTGACGTGCAAAGCGGCCCGTCCTCCATCGTCGGTGCCATCGGCGGTGCCCGCCGCGCCGCGGATCTGGTGCTGGCCCGCGAGCATATCGCCAGCCAGCAGCGTGACGTGACCACCCAGCCGTCGGGCAAGGATGAGATCTACCGCCGCAAGGGGAGCATCGCCGTCACCCTGGTGGACAAGGGCGAGCGCGATGCCTTCGTGGCGCAAGAGGCGCACCGTTGCCTCGAGTGCAACTACCTCTGCAGCAAGTGCGTGGATGTCTGCCCCAACCGGGCCAACGTCGCCATCGCGGTGCCGGGCTTCAAGGATCAGTTCCAGACATTGCACCTGGATGCCTACTGCAACGAGTGCGGCAACTGCGCCCAGTTCTGCCCCTGGCAGGGCAAGCCCTATCAGGACAAGGTCACCATCTTCAGCCTGCCCGAGGACTTCGACAACAGCCGCAACCCCGGTTTCTATCTGGCGGATGGTGGTGAGCTGCGGGTGCGTCAGGGCGGCGAGACCTATCGCCTGACCATAGACGCCCAGAGCCAGATCAAGGATGCACCTGCGGCCCTTGGCGACATGTGCCGGATCATCAGCCATGTCCACGCTCATCACCACTACCTGCTGGGGGCCGTCGTGGCCTGAGTGAACCACGAATAAGCGAAGGAGCAAACCATGTTTATTCTGAAAAACGTCACCGCCGTCCAGCTGGAGCCGACTCTGGTGCTGGAAGGGGTGGATATCGCCATCGAAGGATCGCTTATCAAAGCGGTGGGGCCCAATCTGCGGGCCCTCTACCCAGAGGCCACCTATCGGGAGATGGGTGGCAAGCTGGTGATGCCGGGCATCGTCTGCGCCCACAACCACTTCTACTCAGGCCTGTCGCGGGGGATCATGGCCAACATAGCCCCCTGCCCGGACTTTATCTCCACCCTGAAAAACCTCTGGTGGCGGCTCGATCGGGCGCTCGATGAGGAGTCCCTCTACTACAGCGGTCTCATCTGCTCGCTGGAGGCGATCAAGAGCGGCTGCAGTGCGGTGATCGACCATCACGCCTCGCCCAACTTCATCAAGGGCTCCCTGAACGTGCTGCGTAAAGGGTTTGTGGAGGCGGGCTTGCGCGGCATGACCTGCTTCGAGACCACGGATCGCAACGGCGGCCTCGCCGAGCTGCAGGCCGGGGTAGAGGAAAACATCCTGTTTGCGCAGGCCATTGATGCCGCCAAGGCCAAGGGGAGCGAGCCCTATCTGGTTGAAGCGCACATCGGTGCCCACGCCCCCTTCACCGTGCCTGACGAGGGGCTGGCCATGCTGCGCGAAGCGGTGCAAGTCACCGGTCGCGGGCTGCATATCCATGTGGCGGAAGATAGATACGACATGGCCCACGGCCACCACCACCATGGCAAGGAGCCCATCGCCCGGCTGGATGAGTTTGATCTTGTCGACAGCAAGACCCTGATCGCTCACGGCATCTACTTAAGCCCGGCCGACATCGAGCTGCTCAACAGCCGCGATGCCTTCCTGGTGCACAACGCCCGCTCCAACATGAACAACCACGTGGGCTACAACCTGCACCTGCCGGAATACCGCAATCTGGCGCTTGGCACCGATGGCATCGGCTCCGACATGCTCGAAGAGCTCAAGTTCGCCTACTTCAAACACAAGGATGCCGGCGGCGCCCTCTGGCCAGACAGCTTTGCCCGCTTCCTCTGGAACGGCAACACCTTGCTGGAGCGCAACTTCGGCGCCAAATTTGGCCGGCTGGAGCCGGGCTACAAGGCCGACCTCACCATCTGTGATTACGCCGCACCGACCCCGCTGGCGTCGCGCAACCTTGGTGGCCATCTCGCCTTTGGCATGGGCTCATCCTCGATCAACAGCGTGATGGTGGAGGGGCGCATGGTCTATCAGGATCGCGAGTTCGCCTTTGACGTCGAGCCCCTTTATGAGCAGGCCAGCAAGGTGGCGAGCCGCCTGTGGCAACGAATGGACGCGCTGGCCTGAGGCCACCCTCCGCACGTTTGGACTGGATTGCCCGCCCTGTGGATCTTCCCGGCGGCGGGCAGCAAGAGTAAGGACGACACATGATTGAGCAATTCTTCCGACCCGAGCAACTGGGTCAGGCTTTGGAACTCAAGGCCCGCTTCGGCAACGACGCCGTCTACATGGGGGGCGGCAGCAAGCTCAACGCCGCGCCGACCCGCACCGACAAGAAGGTCGCCATCTCGCTGGACAGGCTCGGACTTGGCCAGATTGAGCAGCAGCACGGCCAGCTCCACATCGGTGCCACCGTCACCCTGCAAGCCCTTAAAGACGACCCCCGTACCCCGGCCGCCCTGTGCGAGGCGCTGGGGTTTGTCTACTCCCGCCATGTGCGCAATCAGGCCACCATTGGCGGCGAAATTGCCTGCCAGCAGCAGGACTCCCCCTTGCTGCCGGTATTGCTGGTGCTCGAAGCGGTGGTGGTGTTGGAGAACAACCAGCTGCAACCCATCGATGCCTATCTGGCCGGCCAGCGCAAGGAGCTGGTGCTGGGGGTGGTGCTGCCGGAGCCTGAGCTGCGCTGCGCCACTCGCCGCATCAGCCGCAACGCCGACGGCCTCGCGGTGATGACAGCTGCGGTGGCCCTCGACGCCCTTGGCGAGATGCGGGTCGCCCTGGCGGGCGTCACGCCGCAGCCGATGCGTCTGCGGGATGTGGAGCGTCATGAGCTGCGGGATGCGGCGCTGGAGGCGGCGGTGAGCGCGCTGATTGCGCCGCGCGCGGATCTCGGTGGCAGCGTGGCCTACAAGCGCTATATCAGCGGCGTGGTGGTGGCGGATCTGCTGGTGGAGTGCCAGCAGCAGGAGGTACAGGCATGATGGAACTCAACTTTACCCTGAACGGTGCCCTGCGTACCGTCATCACCCCGGCTGGCGAGAATGCCCAGCGGGTGCTGTTCAATCAGTGCCGGATGCACTCGGTGCGCAACAGCGACGACGGTTTCGGCTTTGCCGGCTCCGACGCCATCCTCTTCAACGGCAAGGTGATCAACGCCTCCCTGCTGATCGCCGCCCAGCTGGAGGGGGCCGAGGTGCGCACCGCCGAGTCGCTGGGCAGCTGGAACCAGCTCAGCCTGGTGCAGCAGGCCATGGTGGATGTGGGGGTGGTGCAGTCGGGCTACAACGATCCGGCCGCAGCGCTCATCGTCACCGACCTGCTTGATCGCCACCCCAACCCCAGCCGTGATCAAATCGACGACGCGCTCTCGGGTCTGTTTCACCGGGACGGCGGCTACCAGCAGTTCTATCAGGCCATCGAGCTTGCCAGCTCGCGCCTCAAGGATCCCGATTACCTGTGCCAGATTGCCCCCGAGTTTCGTGATGACCTGCGCCATATCGGCAAGAGCTGCCCGAAAGTGGACGCCGCCAAGATGGTGCAGGCCAAGCCCTGCTACGTGGAGGATCGGGTCAGCGAGGATGCGCTGGTCATCAAGATGCTGCGCAGCCCCCATCCCCATGCGGTGATCACCAAACTCGACGTGAGCCGTGCCGAAGCCATGCCAGGCGTCGTGCACGTCATCACCCACCTCAACTGCCCGGATGTCTACTACACCCCGGGTGGCCAGAGTGCCCCCGAGCCGTCACCGCTCGATCGCCGCATGTTTGGCCGCAAGCTGCGTCACGTGGGGGATCGGGTGGCCGCCGTGGTGGCCGAGAGCGAAGCCATCGCATTGGCCGCGCTGAAACTCATCGACGTCGAGTATCAGGTGCTGCCGGCAGTCATGAGCATTGACGAGGCGATGGCCCCCAATGCACCGCTGGTGCACGACGAGCCCATCGTCTACATGGCCGGGGCGCCTGCGGATCTGGAGCAGCAGAACGCCTGCTCGGTGCGTCGCGGTGACGAACACATGATCATCAACTTCCCCATCGGTTCCCGTCCCCACGAGAACCTGGCCGCCAGCGTCCATGGCCAGATCGGCGACGTGGCCAAGGGCTTTGCCGAGGCGGACGAGATTGTCGAACGCACCTACGAGTCGACCCAGGCCCAGCAGTGCCCGACCGAGCCGCACATCTGCTTCACCTACATGGATGGGGATCGTCTGGTTATTCACGCATCCACTCAGGTGCCGTGGCACGTGCGCCGTCAGGTGGCACGCATCGTCGGCATGAAGCAGCATCAGGTGCATGTGATCAAGGAGCGGGTAGGGGGCGGCTTTGGCTCCAAGCAGGATATCCTGCTGGAAGAGGTGTGTGCCTGGGCGACCAGGGTCACCGGCCGTCCGGTCACCTTCCGCTACACCCGTGAAGAGGAGTTCATCAGCAACACCTCCCGCCACGTGGCCAAGGTGAAGGTGAAAGTGGGGGCCAAAAAAGATGGCACCATCACCGCCATCGAAATGGATTTTCGTGCCAACACCGGCCCTTACGGCAACCACTCATTGACGGTGCCGAGCAACGGCCCGGCGCTCTCCCTGCCGCTCTATCCGTGCGAGAACGTGCGCTTTACCGTCAACACCTACTACAGCAACATCTGCCCGACTGGTGCCTATCAGGGCTACGGTGCGCCCAAGGGCAACTTCGCGCTGACCATGGCGATTGCGGAACTTGCCGAGAAACTCGGCATCGATCAGCTGGACATGGTAGAGCACAACCGGGTGCACGAGGGGGACATCCTCAAGGTGCTGGGTGCCATCGGCGAGGGCAAGATGCCCACCTCGGTGCCCCATGCGGCCAGCTGTGCCCTCGAACCCATCCTCAAGCAGGGCCGCGAGCTGATTGCCTGGGACAGCCCCAAAACCGCCGACGGGGATTGGCGCATCGGCCGTGGCGTCGCCATCATCATGCAGAAATCGGGGATCCCGGACATCGATCAGGCCAACTGCATGGTCAAGCTGGAATCGGACGGCACCTTTATCGTCCACTCCGGTGGTGCCGATATCGGCACCGGCCTCGATACCGTGGTGGCCAAGCTGACCGCCGAAGTGCTGCATTGCCCGCTCGGGGATGTGCATGTCATCTCCGGTGACACCGACCACGCCCTGTTTGACAAGGGGGCCTACGCCTCGTCAGGCACCTGTTTCTCCGGCAACGCGGCCAAGAAGGCGGCCGAGAACCTCAAGGAGAGGATCCTGTTTCACGGCGCCGCCATGCTGGGCGAGCCGGTAGCCGATGTTGAGCTGGCGTTTCCGGGCCTGGTGCGCGGCAAGCTGGGGGAGGTGAGCCTCGCCAAGCTGGCCCACAAGGCCGAGACAGGTACCGGCTTCGGTATCCTGGTGGGCACCGCCAGCTACATCACCTCTGAGCTTGCCTTCCCGTATGGCGCCAACTTCGCCGAGGTGGCGGTCAATGTCAGAACCGGCCAAATCCGGCTCGACAAGTTCTACGCCCTGCTCGACTGCGGCACCCCCATCAATCCGGAGCTGGCGCTCGGCCAGATCTACGGCGCGACCATGCGGGCCATCGGCCACTCATTGACCGAGGAGATCTGCTACGACGGCAAGGGCATCCCGCTCACCCGGGATCTCAAGAGCTATGGCGCGCCCAAGATTGGCGACATTCCGCGCGATTTTCGGGCCTTCCTGGTACCGAGTGACGACAAGGTCGGCCCCTACGGCGCCAAGTCCATCTCGGAGATCGGGGTCAACGGCGCGGCGCCCGCCATCGCTACCGCCATCCACGACGCCTGCGGTGTCTGGCTGCGCAAGTGGCACTTCACGCCGGAGCAGATCCTGCGCGAGTTGGGCAAGTTGGAGCAACAAGCGTCGGCATAACAAAAGAAAAGGTGAGGGGCGGGCGCAGGCTCGCCCCCAGCACCTGACAGCGGAATGAGTACTCCGCCCATATTCTGTGTGATGGGACAATCAAGATGTCTAAAACAACACGCAAGCACTCGGATCTGATTTACGCGCTCGAAGACAAACCTCCCTTTTACCAAACCCTGATGGGGGCCGTGACCCACCTGCTGGCCATCTTCGTGCCCATGGTGACGCCGGCCCTCATCGTCGGCGGGGCCCTTGGCCTCTCCACCGAGACCACCGCCTACCTGGTCTCCATGGCGATGATCGCCTCCGGCATCGGCACCTGGCTGCAGGTGAACCGCTACGGCCCCATCGGCTCGGGGCTGCTCTCCATCCAGTCGGTCAACTTCTCCTTCGTCACCGTGATGATCGCGCTTGGCAGCGCCATGAAAAAAGATGGCCTGCACGAGGAGCTGATCGTCTCGACCCTGCTCGGGGTCTCCTTCGTCGGGGCCTTCCTGGTAATGGGCTCCTCCTTCGTGCTGCCCTACCTCAAGCGGGTGATCACCCCCACCGTGAGCGGGGTAGTGGTGCTGATGATTGGCCTGAGCCTCATCAAGGTGGGGATCATCGACTTTGGCGGTGGTTTCTCCGCCATGAGCAGCGGCACCTTCGGCAAATACGAGAACATCGGCCTGGGGCTGCTGGTGCTCTGCGTCATCGTCGCCTTCAACTGCAGCAAGAGCCCCTTGCTGCGCATGAGCGGCATCGCCATCGGCCTGCTGGTGGGCTATGCGGTGGCCCTGATGCTCGGCATGGTAGATTTCACCGCCCTTGAGAACCTGCCGCTCATCACTGTGCCCATTCCGTTCAAGTACGGTTTTTCCTTCGATCTGCACGCCTTCGTGCTGGCCGGCACCATCTATCTGTTGAGCGTGCTGGAGGCGGTGGGGGAC
>NZ_NEVB01000216.1:9725-24346 GCF_002259925.1 Aeromonas sp. A35_P
CCGCCACCGCCATGGTTTCCCACCGGCAGATCCAGGGCCCCGAGTTTCAAAAACGGCTCTCCGGCGGCGTGCTGGCGGACGGCCTGGTGTCGGTGATCGCCTCGGCGCTCGGCTCCCTGCCGCTCACCACCTTTGCCCAGAACAATGGCGTCATCCAGATGACCGGGGTAGCCTCGCGCCACGTGGGCAAGTTCATCGCCGTCATCCTGGTGCTGCTCGGCCTCTTCCCGGTGGTGGGGCGCTTCTTCACCACCATACCGTCGCCTGTGATGGGGGGGGCCATGGTCATCATGTTCTCCATGATCGCCATCGCCGGCGGGCGCATCATCATCAGTCACGGCTTCGATCGGCGCGAAACCCTGATCGTCGCCACCTCGCTCGGGCTGGGGCTCGGGGTCTCCTACGACCCGAACGTCTTCAAGGTGCTGCCGGCGGGGATCTACATGCTGGTGGAGAACCCCATCTGCGCCGGCGGCATCACCGCCATCATCATGAACCTGGTGCTGCCGCAGAGCCGCAGACGCAAGGCGGCCGCCAATGCCGCCGAGGCGGTGGAGCTGATCCAGCTGAGCGACAAGCCCGACACCCGTTTTGCCACCCGGCCCGCCCCGTCGGCCACCGCCCGCCAACAGGGGCTGGCGACGGAGGAGGCCCAGGTGCGCGCCCCGCAAGTGGATCGCGGCTAACGAACAACAAGAGGGAATTGAGAGATGAAAAACGACAACTCCGTCAAGGCGGTGCGCGGCAGCTTCTTTGACATCACCCGGGTGGTGAGCCAGCCCGAGGAGATAGAGCCCAATGCCCGTCTCATCGAAGACGGCCTGCTGATCATCCGCAACGGCTGCATCGACTGGTTCGGCCAGTGGGAGGAGGGCCGTGATCGCATTCCGGCCCAGGTGCGGGTGCGGGATTATCGCGGCAAGATGATAGTGCCGGGCTTCGTCGATACCCACATCCACTACCCGCAAAGCGAGATGGTGGGGGCCTATGGCGAGCAGCTGCTGGAGTGGCTCAACCGCCACACCTTTCCGGCCGAGCGGCGCTACAACGATCTCGAGTACGCCCGCGAGATGTCCACCTTCTTCATCAAGCAGCTGCTGCGAAACGGCACCACCACGGCGCTGGTGTTCGGCACCGTCCACCCCGAATCGGTGGATGCCCTGTTTGAGGCGGCCAGTCGCATCAACATGCGGATGATCGCCGGCAAGGTGATGATGGATCGCAACGCGCCAGATTATCTGCTGGATACCGCCGAGAGCAGTTATGAACAGAGCAAGGCGCTTATCGAGCGCTGGCACGGCAATGGCCGCTTGCTCTACGCCATCACACCGCGCTTTGCCCCCACCTCGACCCCGGCGCAGCTGGCGATGGCGAGGCGGCTGCGCGAAGAGTACCCGACCACCTATCTGCACACCCACCTGTGCGAGAACAAGGACGAGATAGCCTGGGTGAAATCCCTCTTCCCGGCGCATCAGGGCTATCTCGACGTCTATCACCAGCACGGCCTCACCGGCCACAACTGCGTGTTTGCCCACTGCGTTCATCTGGAAGAGCAGGAGTGGGACTGCCTGAAAGAGACCGGCTCCACCATCGCGTTTTGTCCCACCTCCAATCTGTATCTGGGCAGTGGCCTGTTCAAGCTGCACAAGGCGTGGCACAAGCAGGTGAAGGTGGGGATGGGCACCGACATCGGCGCTGGCACCACCTTCAACATGCTGCAGACCCTCAACGAGGCCTACAAGGTGATGCAGCTGCAGGGCGAGCGCCTCTCGGCCTATCAGGCTTTCTATCTCGCCACCCTGGGCGGCGCCCATGCGCTGGGGCTTGACGAGCAGATCGGCAGCTTTGCGGTGGGCAAGGAGGCGGACTTCGTGGTGCTCGACCCGGTCGCCACCCCGCTGCAGCAGCTGCGCTACGACAACTCCACCACCTTGCGCGACAAGCTCTTTGTGCTGTTGACCCTGGGGGATGACAGATCCATCTACCGCACCTACGTGGATGGTCAGCTGGTGCACGAGCGGGGCTGATCCGGTTTTCAAAGCAGAGGGGCGGGCATGCTCGCCCCGGGAACACGGCAGCAGGGGCCAGCGTGGTGCCTGCGCCGCACGACAGGCGAGGCGCTTGCCCCGCCACAGCAGGTGAAATGGCCCGGTTTTTTTAGACGGCAAGTCAAACGTTTGCCTTGCCTGCCAACCCCATGATGCCGGCGACCGTGGCAGCAGAGATCCACGGCACCGACCGCCATTTCGTCACGACACATTCAGGGATGCAGGAAGGAGTCGGCCATGAGCCAGACAAACAGGATAAACGAGATGGACGGGGCAGTTGCGGACAAGGGGGCGGCGGCGGGACGACAGCCCGCCGGCGGCGCACTCGATCGCTACTTCATGATCAGCGAGCGGGGCAGCAACGTGCGCCAGGAGGTGCTGGCGGGGCTCACCACCTTTCTCGCCATGGTCTATTCGGTGATCGTGGTGCCCGGCATGCTGAGCAAGGCGGGATTCGAGTCGGGGGCGGTATTCGTGGCCACCTGTCTGGTGGCGGGCTTTGGTTCGCTGTTGATGGGTCTCTGGGCCAAGCTGCCGATGGCCATCGGCTGCGCCATCTCGCTCACCGCCTTTACCGCCTTCAGCCTGGTGCTGGGGCAGCAGATCTCCATCCCGGTGGCGCTCGGCGCCGTCTTTCTGATGGGGGTGTTGTTTACCGCCATCTCGGTGACCGGGGTGCGCAGCTGGATCCTCGACAACCTGCCGATGGGGATCGCCCACGGCACCGGCATCGGCATCGGGCTCTTCCTGCTGCTGATCGCCGCCAACGGGGTGGGGCTGGTGATCAAGAACCCGCTGGAGGGGCTGCCGGTGGCGCTGGGGGCCTTTACCTCCATGCCGGTCATCATGTCCCTCATCGGGCTGGCGGTCATCGTCGGGCTGGAGAAGCTTAAAGTTCCGGGCGGGATCCTCTTGGTGATCATCGCCATCTCCATTTTCGGCCTCATCTTCGATCCGGCGGTCAAGTATCAGGGGCTGTTCGCCATGCCGAGCCTCGCCGACGAGCAGGGCAACTCCCTCATCTTCAGCCTGGACATCATGGGGGCGCTCTCGCCGCTGGTGCTGCCCAGCGTGCTGGCGCTGGTGATGACGGCGGTGTTTGATGCCACCGGCACCATTCGCGCCGTGGCGGGGCAGGCCAACCTGCTGGACAAGGATGGCCACATCATCAACAGCGGCAAGGCGCTGAGCGCCGACTCCATCAGCAGCATCTTCTCCGGTCTGGTGGGGGCCGCGCCGGCCGCCGTCTACATCGAATCGGCGGCGGGCACGGCGGCAGGGGGCAAGACCGGCCTCACCGCCACCGTGGTGGGGGTCTTGTTCCTGTTGATGCTGTTCCTCTCGCCGCTCTCCTACCTGGTGCCGGCCTATGCCACCGCACCGGCGCTGATGTACGTGGGGCTCTTGATGCTGAGCAACGTCGCCCGGCTCGACTTCGATGACTTCGTCGGGGCCATGTCCGGCCTGCTGTGCGCCGTCTTCATCGTGCTCACCTGCAACATTGTCACCGGCATCATGCTGGGCTTCAGCGCCCTGGTGATCGGCCGCATCTGCTCGAAGGAGTGGCGCAAGCTCAACGTCGGCACCGTCATCATCGCCCTGGCGCTGGTGCTCTTCTATGCTGGCGGCTGGGCCATCTAGTCCGCATCGCGTCCTTCTCTTCGCGGGGCCAGCCTCTCTTGGCAGACCCCGCCCTGCAAATCGAACTCATACCATTTTGATAACGGGGCTTACCAGATTGATAACGTCGCCCGGCACTGGCGTCGCCGAGTCCTCCATGGACTGCTATTCCGGGGCTGGCCACGGCCATGACGGAGCGCCTGATGGGCGCCGGATGGGATCTTCTTCACACTTCTTCCCTTTGCTCGCCGCCTTTGCCCCCCGGTTGGCCCGACGTGCCGGAAACGGGCGCATATCTTGCTGTTTTTTATACCGGTTCTGATTTTTTCTGCCTGACAAAGGACTTGCATATGTCCATAGGATTACCGCTCAAGCGGGTGGATGCCGAGGCCAAGGTGACCGGCAGCGCCCGCTACACCGACGACAACATCATGCTCGGCATGCGCTACGCCAAATACGTGCGAAGCCATATCGCCCACGGCAAGGTGCTCACCATCGATGCCAGCGAGGCGCTGGCCCTGCACGGGGTCGAAGCCGTGTTCACCCACGAGGATGTGCCCACCACCTGTTTTCGCACCGCCGGTCACGCCTGGTCCCTCGATGAGACCAAGCGGGACGTGAAAGACCGGCGTCTGCTCACCGACCATGTGCGTCACTTCGGCGATTGCGTCGCCATCGTGGTGGCCCGCGATCCCTTGGTCGCCGAGAAGGCCGCCGCCCTGGTCAAGGTGACCTACGAGCCGCTGCCGGTGATGACGGATGCGTCCAGCGCCCTGGCCGAGGGGGCCTATCCCATCCACCCGACCGGCAACCTGCTGCGCCAGAGCCAGATCCGGGCGGGGGAGCCGGAGCAGGCCATTGCCGCAGCGGATCTGCAGTTCAAGGGGCACTACCAGACGCCGGTGGTGCAGCACTGCCATCTGGAGACGGTGACCTGTTACGCCTATATGGATCAGCCGGACCACATCATCGTCGTCACCAGCACCCAGATCCCCCAGATAGTGCGCAGCCGGGTGGCCAAGTCCCTCGGCCTGCCCTGGTCGAGCGTGCGGGTGCTCAAACCCTACATGGGCGGTGGTTTTGGCAACAAGCAGGATGTGCTGGAAGAGCCGATGGCGGCGTTTCTGAGTTACCAGCTCGGTGGCGTGCCGGTCAAGGTGACCCTGAGCCGGGAGGAGTGCTTTTTTGCTTCTCGTACCCGCCACGGTTTTGCCATCGACGGCACCCTCGGTATCAGCCGGGATGGCACCCTCGGTATCAGCCGGGATGGCACCCTCAAGGGCTATCAGCTGGACGTGCTCTCCAACACCGGCGGCTATGCTTCCCACGGCCACTCCATCGCCAGCGCCGGTGCTAACAAGATAAGCTACCTCTATCCGCGCAGCGCCTTTGGCTATGACGCCAAAACCTTCTACAGCAACCTGCCCACCGCCGGTGCCATGCGTGGTTACGGCGCGCCCCAGGTGGTGTTTGCTCTCGAGTGCATGCTGGACGATGCCTGCGCCGAGCTGGGTCTGGATCCGCTTGCGGTGCGCATCGCCAACGTGGCCCGCGAGGGGGATGTCAATCAGGTCAACCAGAAGACCATCTACAGTGCAGGGCTCCCTGAGTGTCTGCACCGGGGTGGCGAGCAGTTCGAGTGGGAGCGGCTCAAGGCCGAGTGTCTGGCACAGGATCCGGCGAGCCGAGTGCGGCGCGGCATCGGGGTAGCCTGTTTCAGTTATGGTTCCAACACCTATCCGGTGGGGGTGGAGATCGCCGGCGCCCGCATGCTGCTCAACCAGGATGGCACCGTCAATCTGCAGATCGGTGCCACCGAGATAGGGCAGGGATCGGATACCGTCTTTGCCCAGATGGCGGCCCAGACCTTGGGCATTCCGTTTGAGCAGATCCGGGTCATCTCGACTCAGGATACCGACATCACCGCCTACGACCCGGGTTCGTTCGCCTCGCGCCAGAGCTATGTGGCGGCCCCCGCCATCCATCAGGCGGCGCTGCAACTGCGGGCCCGCATTTTGTCGCTGGCAGCCCAGCTCTGCCATCAGGATGTGGGGTCGCTCACCCTGATCGACGGTTACGTGGTGCTGGCGGGTGCGCCGGACAAGGTGCTGATAAGCGTCGCCGAGGTGTCGGTCAACGCCTATTACCACCTCACCATCGGCGGCCAGATCACCTCGGAGGTCTCCCACAAGACCACCACCAATCCGCCCAGTTTCGGCTGTACCTTTGTCGATCTCAGCGTCGACATCGATCTCTGCAAGGTGACCATCAATCGCATCCTCAACCTGCACGATGCGGGCAAGATCCTCAACCCGCAGCTGGCGGAGGGGCAGGTGCACGGCGGCATGGGGATGGGGATCGGCTGGTCGCTGTTCGAGGAGATGATCATCGACGCCAAGACCGGCGTGGTGCGCAACCCCAACCTGCTTGACTACAAGTTCCCCACCATGCTGGATTTGCCCGAGCTTGAATGCGACTTCGTGCAGACCTACGAGCCCCAGTCGGTCTATGGCCACAAGTCACTGGGGGAGCCGCCCATCATCTCGCCGGGTCCGGCGATCCGTAACGCCATTCGCATGGCGACCGGGGTCGCCATCAACGAGCTGCCCATCACCCCAAAAACCCTGTTCCGGGAGCTTGTCGCGGCGGGTTTGATTGGCGAGGGAGCAGGGGAGGAGCAACGCCATGTTTGATATTGCCCGTTACTACAAGGCCCACAGCGTGGCCGAGGCGGTTGCCCTGCGTCAGGCCGACCCCGAGGCGCGCCTGCTGGCCGGTGGCACCGATGTGATGATCCAGCTGCATCACCTCAACGCCGCCTATCGCCATATCGTCGATATTCACGACTTGCCCGAACTCAAGGGGGTGAGCGAGCTGGCCGACGGCGCTATTCGCATCGGCTCTGGCACCACCTTTACCGAGCTCATCGAAAACGAGCTGGTGCAGCGCCGCCTGCCGATGCTGGCTGAAGCGGCTGCCACCATCGCAGGACCGCAGATCCGCAACGTCGCCACCTATGGCGGCAACATCTGCAACGGTGCCACCAGTGCCGACTCGGCAGCGCCGACCGTCGCATTGGAGGCTGAGCTGGAGATCGCCGGCCCCGATGGCACGCGCCGCATCCCCATCGCAGGTTTTCACACCGGCCCCGGCAAGGTGGCACTGCAACCGGCGGAGATCCTGGTGGCGTTTCACTTTGCCCCGGACGCACACCCCAAGGTGGGCTCCCACTACTTCAAATACGCCATGCGGGGTGCCATGGACATCGCCACCATCGGCTGCGCCGCCTACTGCCAGATTGAGGATGGCCGCTTCAAGCGCCTGCGACTGGCCTACGGGGTGGCGGCCCCGACGCCGGTGCGCACCCCTCACGCCGAAGCCGCGGCTGAGGGACAACCGCTGACTCGCGCCACGCTGGCAGCGATTGCCGAGGCGGTGGTGGCCGACGTGGCGCCGCGTTCCTCCTGGCGGGCAGACAAAGAGTTTCGCCTGCACCTGATCAAAACCCTGGCGCAGCGGGTGGTCGCCTGCGCCGTCGAACGTGCCGGAGGCCAGATCCTATGATGCAACCGCAAAGCTGTCCCACTGTTGCGATCAAGTGCGAGATCAACGGCAAGCCTTACTCCTATGCCGTGCCGCCCACCATGTCGCTGCTTCACTTCCTGCGCGGGCAGGGGCTTATCAGCGTGAAAGAGGGGTGCAGTGTCGGCGAGTGCGGCGCCTGTACCGTGCGGGTGGATGGCACGGCCATCGACAGCTGCCTCTATCTGGCGGTGTGGGCCGATGGCAAATCCATTCGCACCGTGGAGGGGGAGCGGCAGGGCAATGAGCTCTCCGACGTGCAGCAGGCCTTTATCGACGAGGGAGCGGTGCAGTGTGGCTTCTGCACCCCGGGGTTGGTGATGGCGAGCGCGGCCCTGCTCGACAAGACCGAACGCCGTCCCTTGACCGAGGCGGAGATCCGCCGCGGGCTGTCGGGGAATCTGTGCCGCTGTACCGGTTATCAGAACGTGGTGCGGGCGGTGAAGAAGTGCTGCAAGGGGTGATGGGTTCGCCCCTCGATTAGCTTCTCAAACCGTCGTTCGGCAGCGAGGTGACAGCATCTGAAATAGGCCGGGAGGATTATTTTCACCCCGCCGGTCAAACACGCATCCCGTTATTTCGGGCGGGCAATGGGGAACAGGCATACTGCACTGCCGGGCTGTCAGCACAAATAATGAACAGCCTGGTCCGCGCAGCGGCCTGGAAATGGCAAGCGACTGTTTTTACGCACTATGTCAACTTGTGTCGCCATCTTGTGCGCCCCTTTTGCATATTGGCGGCAGCAAATACCGGTGGGCGGGAAATAACGGAAAATAACGGCAAGGGGGCTGAAAAAAAGCTCCTTTTTCGTCACGTGGCCGCAACATTTTTCTGTAATTGTTAGCCAGCTCGCGGCGGCCCTGCGCCGAAACGGGCAGAGTAGGCGCCGTGGTTGGCCGAGGCCGCCATGATGCTCAATCAGAATCGTAACAAGGTGCTGCGGCCCGCCTGGCGGGGCGCAAAACATAACGTCAAAAAGAAAAGGAAACTGGCATGTCAGGAAGACACTCTCTGGTAGCGCTGGCCGTCGGGCTGGCGCTGGCGGGACAGGCACAGGCACAGCTGCTCATCAGCGAATACCTGGAAGGCTCGGGCAACAACAAGGCGGTGGAGCTGAGCAACCTTGGCAGCGACGCCGTCGATCTCTCCCAATATCGGTTGGCGCTCTACGCCAACGGCAAACCTCTCAGCGAATCCCCCACTAACAGCCTGGCGCTGCAGGGCACCCTGGCCCCGGGGGCCACCCTAGTGCTGGCCAACCCCTCTGCAAATGCCGAGATCCTGGCCAAGGCGAACCGTACCAGCGGCAACCTGGTGTTCAACGGTGACGACGCCCTGGTGCTCTATCGCGGTAGCGAGATAATCGACAGTTTCGGTCAGGTCGGTGTGGACCCCGGCACGGCCTGGGTCTCCGGCAACGTCTCGACTCTGGACATGACCCTGCGCCGCAAGGCCACCGTCACCACCGGTCGGACTGATGCAACCGCCCCCTTCGATCCGGCGCTCGAATACGTGGCCGCCCCCAAGGATGACGCCAGTGGCCTGGGTTGCAGCGGCGATGGCCCCTGCGATGGCACCCAGCCGCCCGCCTTCGTCTGCCCGGTAGACAACCTGGTGCCGGTGCCCGCCATTCAGGGCCCCGGCAACAGCAGCCCGCTGGTGCCGGCCGGCAAGTTTGAATCGGAGCAGGCCTACGCCACCCGCGGCGTGGTGACTCAGGTGGTGAGCGGCCTCTACAAGGGCTTCTTCATTCAGGATGAACAGGGGGACGGCGATCCGGCCACCTCCGACGGCCTCTTCGTCTACAGCACCAAGGCCAACGCCGCCATCGTGCCGGGGGCCGAAGTGTGCGTCTCGGGCAAGGTGAAAGAGTATTTCAACCAGACCCAGATCAACGCCGACGAGCTGGTGGTGACCCGGCCGCAGGGGACTGTGCCGGCCGCGGTGGATCTGGTGCCGGTGGCGGGGGAGAGCCTGAGCCAGCTGCTGGAGCGTCACGAGGGGATGCAGGTGCGGCTGGTGCCTGAATCCAGCCTGGTAGTGACCCGCAACTTCAGCTTCGATTACGACGGCAAGCGCAACAACCTGGTGCTGGCCTATGGTGCGCCGCTCATCAAGTCGACCCAGAAGTTTGCCGCCATGAGTCAGGAGGCGAGCGACTGGGCCCTGCGCAACCAGCAGAACCAGCTGGTGGTGGAGACCGACGCCAAGGCGCCGGACGGTGTGCTGCCCTGGTTCCCCGGCTTCAACGCCGAGGACGGTTACCTGCGCATCGGCGACAAGCTCAACGGGCTGGAGGGGGCGCTTGGCTACTCCTACAACCTGTTCCGACTGGTGGCCAGCAACCGCATCGATGCAAGCCAGATAGATCACAGCGGCTGGGATCGGGTGGAAACCCCTGAGCTTGCCGAGGCGGGGGATCTGCGGGTCGCCAGCTTCAACGTGCTCAACTTCTTCACCACGGTCGTGGGGGGCGATGCCAACCCCACCGGCAGCAACCGGGGCGCCCCGACGGTGGCGGAGTTCGAGTTGCAGCGCACCAAGATCGTCAGCGCCATCACCCGCCTCAATGCCGACGTGGTAGGGCTGATGGAGATCGAGAACAACGGCTACGGCGACAACTCCGCCATCGCCAACCTGGTGGCGGCCCTCAACGCCGCCCAGCCGGACGAGGCGGATCACTACCGCTGGATTGCCTCGCCGGATGGCAAGCCGATTGGCACCGACGCCATCACGGTGGGGCTTATCTACCGACCCGTCAAGGTGACCCCGGAGGGGGCTGCGAGCCTCATCGCGCTGCCGGTGCAGCAGGCCGAGGCGCAGGATGCCAGCGGCAAGCCGGTGACCATCAATCAGGGGATGCGCGAGTCGCTGGTGCAGCGCTTCAGCTCGCCCAAGGGGGATGCGCCGCTGACCCTGGTGGTCAACCACCTCAAGTCCAAGGGCTCCGCCTGCTTCGAAGATTACCCCGACTACGCCAGCGCCGATCCGCTGGATGGCCAGGGCCACTGCAACGCACTGCGGGTCTCCGCCGCCAAGGTGCTGGGTGAGCACCTCAAGGATTTGGCCGGGGATCTGCTGCTTATCGGCGACATGAACGCCTACGGCATGGAGGATCCCATCCGGGTGCTGACCGACTATGAGCCGGCCGCCCAATCGCGCCAGATCATGAGCGCCTCCTTCACCACGTTGGCGGGTCAACCCTTCGAGGAGAGCGGCAGCGCCCTGGGCAAGGGGTATGGTTTTGTCAACCTCAACACCCGCTTCCACGGCACCGACACCTACTCCTACAGCTACGAAGGGGAGCTCGGCAACCTGGATCACGCCCTGGCAAACCCGAGCCTCGCGGCCAAGGTGATCGGCATCGAGGATTGGCACATCAACTCCGCCGAGAGCAACTTCTTCGAGTACGGCAGCAAGTACAGCGGCCAGCTGGCGAAATCCGAAGGGCCCTTCAGCGCCTCGGATCACGATCCCGTGCTGGTGGCCATCCAGTACCCGCTGCCGCCTGCCGGGGTATTGAGCCTCGAGAGCGCCGCTGCCAGTGTGGAGGAGGGCAACACCCTGGCCTTGAGCGTAGCGCGCCGTGACGGCAGCTATGGGGAGGCCAGCGTGAGTTATCGCATTGCCTACGGCAGCGCGGACGCAAGCGACGTGGCGCCGCTCACCGGCACCCTGCACTGGGCCGCCGGGCAGAGCGACAGCCAGACCATCAGCATCCCGGTGAAGAGCGACACCCTGCGCGAGGGGGACGAGACCTTTACTTTGGAGCTGTTTGACCCGAGTGGCGCAACCCTGGGCGAGCAGCACCAGACCCTGGTGACCATCAAGGACAAGCTGGCGCCGTCCACCATCTCGCTGGCGCGCGCCAGCCTGACGGTGAACGAGGGGCAGTGGTTTGCCGAGATCCCGCTGGTGCGCAGCGGCGATCTGAGCAAGCCGGCCCGGGCCCGGGTGGCCCTTGACGGGGTCACGGCGCGCTGGGGGCTGGATTTCCTGCCCTGGTTCAGCCAGACCGTGAGCTGGGCCGCGGGCGAGGGGGGCAGCAAGTCGGTCAAGGTGCTGATCATCGATGACTGGTTTGTCGAGCCGACCGAGCAGTTCAAGGTGAGTCTGGCGGCGCTGCAGGGTGGCCAGCCGGGCAACCTGCAGGAGACCCGGGTCGACATTCTGGACAACGACAAGTCCTGGTGGCCCTTCGGGCGCCGCTGAGGATGACTTCTCCATATGAAAAGGGGCCTGCGGGCCCCTTTCTGTTGTCGGCCACCTTGCTGTTGCAGACCAAAATGCCAAAAACAGCGAGGCCCATCACCAGGATGGGCCTCTGAGCTGGACAGGCTGACGGGATCAGCTGCCGCTCTGGGGGCCGTCGATCACCAGCTTGCCATCCTTGACCGGGATGGTGGCGCCGGGGGCCTTGTTCATGCGGATCACCCCTTCCTGACCGGCGAGGCGGTAGGTGACGTCATAGCCCAGGGTACGGGTGCTGCTCTCTTGCACCGTCTTGCAGCGCTGCTCTGTGGTAGTGTAGGTATCACCGGCCTGCATGTTGCCCTGTACCTGGTTGCCGGCGTAGCCGCCTGCCACGGCGCCGGCGGCGGTCGCCACCTTCTTGCCGTTGCCGCCACCGAACTGGTTGCCGAGCACGCCGCCCAGCGCCGCGCCGACCACGGTACCCAGGATCTTGTGCTCGTCCTGCACCGGTTTGCGGTGGGTCACGGTGACGTTGCGACACTCCTGACGGGGGGTCTTGATGGTCTCGGTCACCGCTTTGCTGGCCAGCACTTCGGCGAACTGAGGCTGTGATGAAAACAGGGATCCGCTGGCGGCGGCTGACAAGGCCAGCGCAGAGGCCACACCGATCCCGACTCCTGCCAACATGGATTTGTTCATTTTCTCTTCTCCTCAAATGCATCACGGGATGCGTCTCTTGCTTGCGCTCATCTTGGCACAAGGGCAAGGAGGCACAAGGCAAAGTCCGTGCGGGCACGACAGCCCCTGACTGCACCAGAAAGTGCCTCGCCAAAAAGGTGTCGGGCTTTGGCGACAAAGGTGCAGTGAAGGCAGCAAAAGCGATCTGCGAATGGCATTTTGCGATTCAGCTGGGCCTATTTTCCCATTTTGCGTCAAGCTCCTGCCACCACCGGCTGGCGCAGTGGCAAACAAGGGGGGCCTAGTCATCAACAAGGGCCAGTCAGGGTGCGCCAACCGCTTGATAAATCACTGTTGCCAGGATGGCTGGCGGCCGATAACAGATCACGGCAAGCATTATGCTTGCTCTGTTGGCAGAGAGGATAAATCGCGCGTCTCTGGCGGCCCGCACCAATGTGAGCCGGCAGGCGTCACCCGCAGTCAGGCCAGTTCGGCTGCGGTCATCCGGTCAGCAAGGGGGTTCATATGTCGATGCTGCCAAGATGGATACAACCGGCCGTGCAGGCCGGCATCATCACCCGGGAACAAGCCCAGCGGCTGCTGGACTCCCTCTATCAACCCCTCTGTGAGACGGCGCAGGAGCTGCCCGCCGACATAGCCGACATCAGCCTCAAGCTCTTCTGTTTTCGCCAGCAGCACAGGGTGCGCCACTAGGCCCCGGATCTGCACCCTGGATAAGGCATTGCCCCCGCCGGGGCGGGGGCAATGTGCGCTAGACCAGCATCACCTGCGCCACCAGCATCAGGGCGCCGAAACCCAGCACAAAGCCAACCATGGGCAGCACGAACCTGACCCACTGGTTGAACTGGATGCCGAGCATCTGCAGGGTGACCAGCACCAGCCCGGTGGGTGCCAGGAACAGCATGGCGTATTGCCCCCAGTTGTAGGCCGACACCACTATGTAGCGCGGGATCATCACGGTATCCGCCAGCGGCGCCATGATGGGCATGGAGAGCACCGCGAGCCCCGAGGAGGAGGGCACCACCAGCCCCAACAGGGTGAACACCAGCATCTGGGCCACCGCAAACACGGCGCCGTGCATGCCGGCCACCAGACTGGAGGCATAAGCCAGGATGGTGTCCGAGATCATCCCCTGATCCAGCACCAGGTTGACCCCCCGCGCCAGCCCGATGATGAGGGACACCGCCACCAGCTCGGACGCCCCCTGGGTGAAGGCCTCGACCGCCTCTTTCTCCTTGAGGCCGGAGATGAAGATGATGACGATGGCGACGGCCAGGAAGGAGGCCGCCATCTGCGGGAACCACCAGCCGGCCATGGAGACGCCCCACACCATCAGGGGGAAGGCGAGGATGAACAGGGTCAGGATGATCTTGCGGCGCAGGGTGAAGGGGACCCCTTCATCGAGGGAGCCCTCTTTCAGAAAGCGGGCCCGAAAGCTCTCTCTGTCTTCATAGGTGTAGGAGAAGGCGGGGTTGGCCTTGATCTTCTTGCAGTACCAGTAGAGATAACCGATCACCACCAGGGTGCCCACCAGACAGCCGACGGCGCGAAAGCTCAGCCCCTCGGTAAAGGGGATGCCGGCGGCGTTGGAGGCGATCACCACCGAGAAGGGGTTGATGGTGGAGAAGGTAGTGCCCATGGAGGCGGCAAGGAAGATGGCCCCCACGCAGACGATGGCGTCATAGCCAAGCGCCAGAAAGATGGGCACCAGGATGGGATAGAAGGCGACGGCCTCCTCCTCCAGTCCGCAGGTGGTACCCCCCAGCGCCATCACAAAGCAGACCAGCGCCACAAACAGGAACTCGTTGCCGCGGGTCTTGCGCGACAATGCCACCAGTCCCGCATTGAAGGCACCTGTCTTGTTGATGACGCCGATAAGCCCGCCCAGCACCAGGATGAAGACGATGATGTCGGCCCCCTCTATGGTGCCCTTGACCATGCTCACCGCCACGTCGGAGAGCCCCTTCGGCGCCTGGGCCAGCCGCTCATAGGTGCCGGGGATGGCGATGGGCTTGCGGATGGTGCCATTGACGAACTGCTCCACCCCGATATTGATATCGAGCCTCGCCAGCTCATCCTGAGTGGCGGGCACACGCCGGGTTTCCCCTTGCGGCGTGTTGATGGTCAGCATATGGTTGGCGGCATTATAAGAGAGCTTGGCATAGGCGCCCGCCGGAATTATCCAGGTGAGAGCGATGGCCAACAACATGATCAAAAACAAGATGGTAAACGCGGTGGGAAATTGTCTGCGGGTCTGGGTATTCGGCTCGGCACACATAAAATGCTCCTCGATAAAGCAGGTTCGGGCTCGGCGGAATATCGGGTCGATAGGGTTCCTTCGTCATGCAGCGAGAGTGCGCAAACTCACTGGTTGTGGCGCATCGTATGGCGAGAAATCTGGCCTGATATTGAACATCCGGTAGATTGTTTCACCAGGAAACCATAACCCGCCAAGGGGAAGCATGAACAGCGCTGCGG
>NZ_NEVB01000217.1:0-24150 GCF_002259925.1 Aeromonas sp. A35_P
GGCCTAGTTGGGGCAGGCACCGGCTCGACGCCTCGCCCTGCCAACCGGCAGAGTGCCAATAAAAATGGCCCCGCAGGGCCATAGTACCAACAAGGAATTGCCCCCATCAGGAGAGCGGCTGCAACCCGCGGCGGATCCGCTGGATCCCCGCCTCGTAGCGGCCATCCAGCCCGACCTGATCCTCGCGGGTATCGAAGATCTTGAGAAACCACATGTACTGGCCCGGATCCCGGCTGAGCTGCTGCTGCACCATGTCGTTCATCCGGCAGGTGTCGGCCATCACATCGTCGGTGGGATAGTTGTCAAAGGGGGCGTCTATCTCCAGCCGGTAGCAGTGGTGCGCCTCGTCATAGCAGGCCAGCAGCGGCACCGCCTTGGCGCCGCTCACCTGCACCAATCGCGGCAACGCCGGCAGGGTTGCCTTGGGCTGGCCGAAGAAGGGGGCGAAGATGCTCTTCTCGCGGCCATGATCCTGATCCGGCAGGTAGAAGAAGCTGTTCCCCTCCTTGATGGTGCGGATCACAGCCTTGATGCCGGCGCTGCGCTCATAGACGCGGCAGCCGTTGCGGGCCCGGGCGCGGTTCAGATGCCAGTCGAACACCGGGTTGCGCGCCCGCTTCATCATGGTGCACATGGGCACCCCGCGTCGGGTGAAGTAGTAACCGGCCGCATCCACCGGCCAACTGTGGGGCACCACCAGGATCACCGGTCTGCCGGCCGCCTGCTCCGCCTCGATATGTTCCCAGCCAGTGACCCGCATCCGCTTCATCAGATAGGCGGGGCTGCGCACCGAGAATTCGCCAAAGCCG
Organism: Aeromonas sp. A35_P; assembly: GCF_002259925.1. Lineage (NCBI taxonomy): Bacteria > Pseudomonadati > Pseudomonadota > Gammaproteobacteria > Aeromonadales > Aeromonadaceae > Aeromonas > Aeromonas sp. A35_P. Next base: position 810 of record NZ_NEVB01000217.1, read on the forward strand.
AGCAGGCTCTTGAGGCCGACCCGGATCGAGGTCATCAGGATGGCATCGCGCTCGGCCTCGCTCTTTTGCGGGAAACAGAGGGCCAGGTTGGTTCTGGCGATGTAGACCTGCTTTTTCGAGATGCGAAACACCAGCGGCGCCAGGGTGGCGGCCAGCCGATCGCGCAACTTGACTGGCACGAAGGCCAGCAGCATCAGGACGCCAAGCGCCAGCCAGCTGAACCAGTAACGCGGGTGCAAAAAACGGGCCTCGAAACGAGGATCAAACAGGGGATCATGGGAAGACATGGATGGGGTCAAGCATGGGAAAGGGAGCTGCATTATATTCATCCTGACAGGTAATACCAGTTAAATTCATCCTGGCGTTGGTGGACGATTGCACCTGCGAAGCGGGCCAGTTTGCGCAAGCACGCCCATAAAAAAGCGCCCCACCCGAGGTGGAGCGCCTTGTCATCATCTGTTCGGTGGCGTCCGTCTTGCGCGGACCTGCTCACCGGACCCCTTATCCCGGCCCTCTTGCGGCCATTTTCTAACGACGAACCATGCCCGATGCCATCTCGTCGTTGCCCAGCGGCAGGAAGAACATCAGGTAGCGCAGGGCCACGTAGCCGACGATCAGGGTGGCGGCGCCCAGCTCGAAGTGAGCCAGCAGCCGGATCTGCTCGACATACTCGGCTGCCTGGGGCCACTGCTCGACCAGGTGACTCACCTTGAACAGGGCGGTGGCACCGATCACCAGCGGGAAGGTGAAGGCGGCGTAGCCCGGCGAGAACGGCAGACGCAGCAGCTTGATGAAGGCCAGGTAGATGATGCCGGTCATCAGCACGGCGATCCCCAGCAGCACCGCTACCAGTAGCAGAGAAGGTTCTTCGCTTACGGTGAGGTAGCCGGCCAGTGACAGACTGGCGGGGGCCGCCAGAATGGCGATGGTCGGTTTGGCGGCATCCGGCACTTCATGGCTGAAGATGAGGCGATAGAGCATCAGCGGCAGCATCAGGCCATAGCAGAGCATGCCGAACCAGAGCAGGCCGTTGGCCAGCGCCGCAAACTGGCCGCCCGGGAAGGCGACGTCCGCCACTATGATCCCCACCGGCGGCACGAACCAGCTCGGCACCATGTGGTGAATTTCAAACTGTTTGGCCCGATGCCAGACGAAGGTGGCCAGGAACCCCAGGTGCAGCAGCACCGCAAACAGCCAGAGCCCCTCTCCCAGACCGGTGTTGAGCATACCGACCGCCTTGGAGACCACCATGGTGCCCATGGCATAGGTGGGCACCACGCTGCCGACCACGGGGTGGGCCAGATCCTGCCACAACAGACGCGGGTGCAGCACAAACTTGAAAGTCAGGATCAGCAGCAACACGGCGGCAACGGCGGCGCCCAGCAACTGCAGACGGCCATCGAAGCGACCGGCATTTTCCCAGCACCAACCGAGACTGGCGATCCCGAGCGCCAGCCCAGCCATGGGAGTCGGGGCCTTGCCTAAGGATTGACGGGTTCTTGCGATCATGTCTGAAACCTCTGATGAGAGACGATGGGCATAGGATAATGAGCGGCCATCGTTTACGATATCTAAATGAATTAAATCAATCGTTCAGGATATCCAAACATGAAGCTGACCCTGCAACAACTCAAGGTCTTTGCCACCATCGCCCGTTACGGCAATCTGGGGCTGGCCGCCAATGAACTGTGCCTGAGCAAGGGCGCCGTCTCCCAGTCGTTGCAGGAGCTGGAGCGCCAGCTCGCCACCCCGCTGTTCGACCGCATTCACCCCAGGCTGCAGCTCAACAACGAGGGGCGCCTGCTGCAACCGGCGGCCGAAGAGCTGCTGGCCCGGATGCAGGATATCGAGACCCTGTTCAGCCCGGATGCCGAACCGAGCGGCCAGCTGCGCCTGGGCGCCAGCCAGACCATAGGCAACTACCTGCTGCCGGCCCTGCTCGCCACCAGCAAGCAGGAGCTGGGACAGCCACCCCGGGTCACCATCACCAATACCCACCAGCTCTGCCACCTGCTGGCCAACTTCGAGCTGGATCTGGCGCTGATCGAGGGGGAGAACCACCACCCGGATCTGGTCAGCGAGCCCTGGCTCCACGACGAGATGCTGATCGTGGCCCAGCCCGATCACCCCCTCGCCGGCCGCCATCGCCTCTCCCTCACCCAGCTGAGCGACGAGACCTGGGTGCTGCGCGAGCCCCAGTCCGGCAGCCGCGAACAGTTCGAGCAGCAGATCCAGCCCGAGCTGCCGCGCTGGCAGGCGGGGCTCGAACTCAACACCCTGGAGGCGGTGATGCTGGCGGTCGAGAAGGGACTCGGCATCTCCTTCATCTCTCACCTGGCGGTGTCGGACCGGCTGCAGGCGGGTCGCCTGGTGGCCCTGCCCCTCGCCCGCCGCTTTCCCCGTCAGCTCTCCCTCATCTGGCACCGGCAGAAGTATCACTCCGCCACCCTGCGCCGCTTTCTGCAATTTTGCCGCGCCCAGGAGGATGTACGGCCACCCGCTCGGGATGCCTGAACCGATGCGGTGATCGGACAGCATATTGCCCAGCATGGCCCTTGCCACCAGGGTAACGGCAGCAATAGAAGAGGGAGAGCCCTGGCTCTCCCTCTTGGTCATTGTGCCTTGTGGCTCAGCGTTCAGCGAACTGCAATCCCCGCTCAACCCAGCCCAGCACCTGTCTAGTCAGTGCCTGCGGCACCCAGGGGGAGTCGGTCAATCCTTCTCTGAGACAGGCGGCAAAGTGATCCGCCTCGTGCTGCATGCCACCACCCGCCACCGGCAGCGCGATGTCGTGGGGCCAGGCCGGCAGGGGGGCACCGCCAAGCCAGACGATCTGCTGGGGGTTCCACCACTTGCCCACCAGCTCCAGCGCCCAGCCGGGCCCGGACAGCCAGGCCGACTTGTCGAGATCCGCGACGATGGAGGCAACCAGCTCGGCGTTCAGCGGGCCGGCGAAAGCAAAGCGGGCGGCTTCATCCACCTCGCCCTCTTGGCGAGTGAGGCTGACCTCGGGCTCACCCGCCGCCAACCCCAGCTGGTGACAGAGAGCGGCATAGAGCCAGAGCGGATAAACCCCCACATCCCAGGCGGCGCCGCCATCCAGCGCCGGATCGAACAGCTTGCCGTCCCGCGTCTGCACCGAACCGAAGGCGGCCTTTAGTCTGTCGGGGGCCGGCAGAGCGGCAAGCCGCCCCAGCAATGCGCGCATGGCGGGGAAGCACATCACCTTCATCGCCTCCATCAGCAGCAGGCCCCGCTCGGCGGCGAGGCGCACCAGCCGATCCCAGTCCGCCACCCGAGTCACCGCCGGCTTTTCCACCAGCACGTGCTTGCCCGCCAGCAGCATGCGTTCGATCAGGGCGGCGTGCTCCGGGTGGATCACCGCCACGTAGACCGCCTCCACCTGGGGATCCGCCGCCAGCGCCTGATAGCTGCCATGGGCGTGGAGCAAGCCCTGCTCGTCGGCAAAGGCCTGCGCCCGCCCCTGATCACGGGCGGCGATCGCCACCACCCGGCAGCCACTGGCGTTCCCGTTCACATCCTGACAAAAACGGCGGGCGATCGCCCCCGCGCCGGCAACGCCCCAGCGCAGCGGCTGTTCGCTTGTGCTCTCTTGCATCCTTGTCTCCTTATGCGCTTGCCGGTTGGGCATCAGGCCTGCGCCAGGCTGCGCAGCCAGCGGATCTCGTCGCCCCAGATGGACTCGTCGATGGTCTCCAGGATCAGCGGAATGCCGTCGAAGCGATGGTCATTCATGATGTGATGGAACACCGCCTCCCCCAGGTTCCCCTCGCGCAGGCTGTGATGACGGTCTACCCGGCTGCCGAAGGTGCACTTGGCGCCGTTGATATGCATCCCCTTCAGATACTGGAAACCCACCGTCCGGTCGAACTCGGCAAAGACGGCGGCACAACTCTCTGCGGTGCGCAGATCGTAGCCGGCGGCAAAGGCGTGGCAGGTGTCAAAGCAGATGCCAACCCGGCTCTTGTCTTCCACCCCGTCGATGATGGTGGCCAGGTGCTCGAACGACCAGCCGAGGTTGGTGCCCTGGCCGGCGGTGTTCTCGATCACCGCCGTCACCCCTTCGCTGCGCTCCAGCGCCCAGTTGATGGATTCGCTCACCAGCTTGAGGCTGGCCGCCTCCGGGATCTGCTTCAGGTGGCTGCCCGGATGAAAATTGAGGTAGCAAAGCCCTAACTGCTCGCAGCGCTTCATCTCGTCCAGAAAGGCATCGCGGGACTTGGCGAGGCCATCGGGGTCGGGATGACCCAGATTGATGAGGTAGCTGTCGTGGGGCAGGATCTGCTCGGGGCGAAAGCCCCCCTTCTCGCAGGCCAGCTTGAAGGCGCGAATGCTGGTCTCGGAGAGCGGCGCCGCCTGCCACTGGCGCTGGTTCTTGGTAAACAGGGCGAAGGCGTTGGCCCCGATGGCCTGGGCGCGGGCGATGGTGTTCTCCACCCCGCCGGCCGCACTGACGTGGGCTCCGATAAATTTCATCACATCTCCTCTGCACTGTTGCTGGGTCTGGCCGCGCAGCAAAGGGGCGGCCAACCCGTGTGGGGCGCCATTATGCCAAGCCGCCCGGCCGGCGCCAAACCGGGATTGTCGATGGCAGCCATAGAGAGACCCGCCGCAGGTGGGGATTGGCGTCAAGCCATCAATCGGCTGCGTCCATCCCTGCCCGCGTCGCCAGGCCATCGCGCGGGCCGTCGGGGCCCAGCGCTGACGCCAGGATGCCGCTCAACCACTGGATGAAGGCCTGCACCCGGGGGGCCAGCTGACGGCGATGGGCATAGAGGGCGTGAATGGGCAGCGGGGGCGCCTGCCACTTTGGCAGGATGACCACCAGCTCGCCGCTGGCCAGCAGTGGCTCTACCCCGACTCGCGGCTGCTGGATGATGCCAAGCCCGGCCAGCGCCGCCGCCAGATAGGATTCGCTGTCGTTCACCGTGAGCGCCCCGCTCATCGCCAGCACGGCGCGCGAGCCGTCTGCCTGCAGATACTCGAAACCGCTCTCTCTGGGCCCGCTGCTGCTGCCATAGTGCACCAGCCGATGGCCGCTCAGCTCGCTCAGGCTGCGGGGCGTCCCGTAGCGGGCCAGGTAGGCGGCGCTGGCACAGTTGATCTGGCGGTAGTGTCCGAGGGGGCGCGCCACCAGGCTGGAGGGCTCGAGCGCCCCGACCCGGATCACGCAGTCAAACCCCTCCCGCACCAGATCGACCCGCCGGTCCGTGCTGCTCAGCATCAACTGCAAGGCGGGATGCGCCGCCAGAAAGGCGGGCAGCGCCGGCATCACCAGATGGCGGGCCATCCGGCCCGGCATGTCCACCCGCAGCTGGCCGCTCAGCTGCCCCTGCTGGCGAAACAGCCCGTTGAACTCCTCCATGTCCGCCAGCAGATCCTGACAACGGGCGTAACAGAGCCGGCCATCCGTGGTCAGCTGCACCCGCCTGGTGGTGCGCTGCAGCAAGCGGGTGCCCATCTGCTCCTCCAGCCGGCGGATGGCCGCCGAGAGCGTCGCCTTGGGGACTCCTAACTGTTCGGCGCTGCGGGTAAAGCTCTCCAGCTCCGCCACCCGCACAAACATCCTCATCGCATCCAGTTGATCCATGGCGCCATTGTCTCGTTAATCGGAACAGTGCATTCATTATCACCTTATTTATCCAATCAACAACGGGCAATAGAGTGATCACACCGGCTCATCCCGAGCCCATGACCACAGACAGGAGTCCTCTCATGACCCATCCCATCGCACTCATCACCGGCGCCAGCCGCGGCCTTGGCAGACAGGCGGCGCTGGCCCTCGCCGCCCGCGGCGTCGACCTCATCATCACCTATCGCAGTCAGGCCGATGAAGCGGCGGCCGTGGTGGCCGAGGCGACCGCCCTCGGCGTCAGGGCCCATGCCCTGTCCCTCGATGTGGCCGACAGCAGCAGCTTTGCCGCCTTCGCCAGCCAGGTGCGCGAGCAGCTGGGTGCGTGGCAGCGGGATCGGTTCGATTTTCTGGTCAACAACGCCGGCATCGGCATTCACGCCAGCATCGAGCAGACCAGCGAGCAACAGTTCGACACCCTGTTCAACATTCACCTCAAGGGGGTCTTCTTTCTGACTCAGCAGTTGCTGCCGCTTCTGCGCGATGGCGGGCGCATCCTCAATCTGTCGAGCGGGCTGACCCGCTTCGCGTTGCCCGGTTATGCCGCCTATGCGGCCATGAAGGGAGGGGTCGAGGTGCTGACCCGCTATCTGGCCAAGGAGCTGGGACCGCGCGGCATCGCCGTCAACGTGGTGGCGCCGGGGGCCATCGAGACCGATTTTGGCGGGGGTGTGGTGCGGGACAATCAGGCGGTCAACGACTTCCTCGCCAGCCAGACGGCGCTGGGTCGGGTGGGCCAGCCGGAGGACATCGGTGGCGTCATCGCCGCCCTGCTCTCCCCCGACAGCCGCTGGATCAATGCCCAGCGCATCGAGGCCTCCGGCGGCATGTTCCTCTAAGGCGTCCGTTCACCAACGCCGAGGTCTCTCTGGGCCGCCTGGGTCTGACCGCTGGCGGCCTGGTGAGCCTCGGGCAGGTGCGCCGCCAGGGTAGCCACGGCGTCGACATCGACCCGCCCCTGGCTCGCCAGTTGTTGCAAGAATGCGAGCGCCGCGTCGGCGCTCAGCCCCGCCCGATAGGGTCTGTGCTGCACCATCGCCTGGAAGATGTCGGCCACTCGCAAGATCCTCGCCTCCAGCGGCATCGCCTCGGCAGTCAGGTGGAAGGGGTAGCCGCAGCCATTGGGCTCCTCGTGGTGATAGGAGGCCCACAGGGCAATCTCCTCGAAGCCGTCGATGTGGCGCAAAATCTGATAGGTTTCAAAGCTGTGGGTGTTGATGATGGCCCGCTCCCGCTCATCGAGTTTTCCCGCCTTGTCGAGGATCTCGTCGGGTACCCGCAGCTTGCCGAGATCGTGCAGCAGCCCGGCGATCTCCAGCTGCTCGCAGCGTCCCTCCTCAATCCCCATCCATTGGGCCAGCCGCCGCGCCAGCCTGGCCACCCCGAGGGAGTGGGCCACGGTGAAGGGGCTCTTGGCATCGACGATGGCCGAGAAGATGCGTGCCAGCTGCTTGAGCTCGCCGTTGCTGGTGAGGCAGGGCTCCCGCTCGCTCAGCATGCCGCGCATGTAGTCGGTGATGGCGCGCCCCTCCAGCTGCAGCCAGAATGCCTCCGGCAGGGAGGCCCGCAAAAAGGCCGCCACCAGTTCGGGGTCGAAGAACTCGCCGGCGCACGCCTCGATCCGCTGCCGGATCTCCTGGGTGTGCATCAGCAGGGAGCCGTCCCCATAATGCGAGGCCGCCAGGGCATCGACCCGGTCCACCAGAAAGATGAGGTTGGCCTGGCGCCGCACCGTGGCCGTCACCCCCTGCTGCCGAACAAGTTGATGCCAGTGGGTGTGGTGATAGCGGATGGGCTCCGCCAGCGGGGCCAGCGGCGGGAAATCCTTGAGCAGATCGTAACCGACCTCGCAGTGACGCTGGGAAGACTCCCAGTCGAACTCGCTGACCAGATGGCTGTGGATGAAGGTGGAGGAGACGCCGATGTCGTGCAGCACCCCCAGCTCGAACAGGCAGGCCTGCTCGCTCTCACCGGCCCCCAGTGCCTTGCCACACTCGGCGGCCATGATGCCGACCCGCTTGCCATGTGCCACATCGCCGATGCCGACCAGATCCAGCGACGCCGACAGGGCGTATACCAGCTGGCGCAGATCAACCTGCTGGGCAACCAGCCCGCCGCAGCGGGGATGAGAGCTGTTGTGGTGCATGATGCGCTTCCACCTCTGCCAAGGTGATAGATCCCTCTTAGGGGCCGCGTAAACATATTGAATCTAAACCAGATTGCCCCTCCCGCCGGTTTGCAGCCGCCATCCGCACACGCTAATTGACAAAAAGATGAGTTGGATCAATCCGGCAAGTACCATGCCCGGATGCGACGCGGGTCGGCCCGGCAAACGGACAAAAAAACGGGCCCCGCCAGTTGGCGGGGCCCGTCGAGGGGATGGATTTGGTTACAGTGTCTTGCCGCCCGAGCTTATCACCGTCTGGTACCAGTAGAAGCTGTCCTTCTTGAGCCGGCGCAGGGAGCCCCCCTGCTCGTCCCGCTCAACATAGACGAAGCCGTAGCGCTTCTGGTAGCCGTTGAGCCAGCTCAGGATGTCGGTGAACGACCAGGCGCAATAGCCCAGCAGCTCCACCCCGTCCTGCAGCGCCTCCTGGCACGCCTTGACGTGGCTGCGCAGATAGTCGATGCGGTAGTCGTCGTGTACCCGATCTCCTTCTGCCAGCTTGTCGAACTCGCCGAGGCCGTTCTCGGTGATCATCAGCGGCAGACCATAGCGGGAGGAGAGCCGGCGCAGGGCGATGCGCATCCCGGTCGGATCGATGGCCCAGTCCCAGTTGCTGGTCTCCAGGTGCGGGTTGGGCGCCGTCTTGTAGAGACCGGGAATGCCGCTTGGCGGCGTCGTGCCCTTCTTGCCCGTGGTGTTGATGCGCTGCATCGTCTGGCCGCCGAGCGGGTTGTCGGTATAGGTCAGGGTGTAGTAGTAGTTGACGCCTATGTAGTCGGAGGTTCCTTCCCGCAAGAGTTCCAGATCGCCCGGCAGGATCTCCGGCGCCTCGCCATTTTCCCGCAAATAGGCGAGCGCCGCCTGGGGGTAGCGGCCAAAGCAGTAGGCATCCAGCCACCAGAGGTTGGTGAACTCCTCGGCATTCTCGTAAGCCAGCATGTCTTTGGGATCGCACGAGGCCGGATAGGCGGGAGAATAGGCAAAGCTTGGACCGATCAGCCCCCCCGGCACGTGCTGACGGAACGCCTTGATGACCCGGGCGTTGGCCAGAAACGCGATGTGGTTGGCGGCAAAGAAGCGCTTGCGATCCTGCACTGCGGGCGGATGGGTGCCGAGCTGATAGGCGTTGGTCAGGTTGTAGTTCTGTTCGTTGAGCGACACCCAGTACTTCACCTTGCCGGCAAAGCGCTGATAGAGGGTCACGCAGTAGCGCTCGAAATCGGCGATGATGCGCCGGTCTTCCCAGCCGCCGTATTCGTCCTGCAGCGCCTGGGGCAGGTCCCAGTGATAGAGGGTGAGCACCGGCTCAATCTGGTGGGCCAGCAGGGTGTCGATGAGTTTCTCATAGAAGGCGAGCCCCGCCTCGTTCACCTCGCCACGGCCGGTCGGGTAGATGCGCGGCCAGCTCACCGAGAAGCGGTAGGCCTTGAGCCCCATCTCGGCCATCAGCGCCACGTCCTCCTCCATGCGGTGGTAGTGATCCACCGCCACGTCGCCGTTGCTCCCCTCAAAGGTCTTGCCCGGCAGCTTGGTGAACAGATCCCACACCGAGGGCCCCTTGCCATCGGCGTCCCAGCCCCCTTCCACCTGATAGGCGGCGGAGGCGGCGCCCCACAGAAAATCTTGCGGGAAGTCGTTGAACTTGTGGTGATGCATCTGGGGTTGCTCCTTCTGCGGCGGTGGGCTGGCCACCTTGATCGCACCGACTGGCGGTGCCCAATGGAATTGGCATTAGCATCGAACAGTTCTAAAATTCCGTCCAATGACAAATTTAACCATTCAACATTCCAAACAGGAATTACAGGAGCCGACATGGAGCTGCGGGATCTGAAAGCCTTCGTCACCCTGGGGGAGGTACTGCACTTCGGTCAGGCGGCGGTGCGCCAGCACGTCACCCAGTCGGCGCTGAGCAAGCAGATCCGTCGGCTGGAAGAGGAGCTGGGCGGCGAGCTGTTCGAGCGCAATGCAAGCAGCACCCGTCTCACCGTGCTGGGGCGCGCCCTCTATGAGGATGCCCGCGCCCTGGTGGTCGCCAGCGAGCAGCTAGCACGCAGCGCCCGCGACGTGCTGGCCGGCAACAGCGGCACCCTGCGCATCGGCTTTGGCGTTGCCACCAAGCTGCTGGTGCCCGCCGCCATCGCGCAATTTCGGGCCGAACGCCCCCAGGTGACCATAGAGCTCAACGATCTCTCCACCCACCATCAGTTGCTGGCCCTGAGCGAAGGCAAGCTGGATCTCGGCTTCTGCCGCCTGCCCGCCCCCAAGGGGTGGCCGTGCCTGCCGGTGGTGCGGGCCCATTTTGTCGCCGTGCTGCCGGCCAGCTACGCCGGCGTGAGCAAGCTGGCTGATCTGGTGGACAAGCCGCTGGCCATCCTGCGCCGGGACAAGGCCCCCTCGTTTTACGATCACCTGATGCACTACCTGGCCCAGAGCGGGCTGCGTTTTCGTGATATCCAGTACGTCAACGACTTCGCCGCCGGCGTCGCCACCGCCGCCGCCGACATCGCCTGGACCCTGGTGCCCTCCTCCACCACCATAGAGCACCCGGATGTGCTGACCCTGCCGCTGACCGAGGGGGAAGCCTGCTGGACCATAGGCCTTATTCGCCCGCCCCACAGCAAGGGGCCGCTGATCGAGGCCTTCTGGCAGACAGTCGCCAGCATGAGCGAGCCGGCCCTGCCATAAGGCAAGGCCGCGATGCTGGGAGTGACGCGCCGCTACAGCGCCGGGCCAGGGCGCTTTGCGGCGCACTCAGGCTCGGCCCGCTCAAGCAGTCGTGCCAGTCCCGCCACCATCTCTCTGCCTGTCTCGCTCGCCTTGTAATGTGCCGCCGCATGCAGCCTGGCATTGTCCCCTATGGCCATGGCCACCGCAGGGGCCTCCTGCAGCGCCGCCAGCACGCGCGCCAGTTCATCGACGCTGTCCGGCTGATATTTGCGGCAGTTCACCCCGTCGGTCAGGTGGCGATCCCACCAGGCCCCATCTGCCGGGATCACCACGCACAGGCCGGCAGCCATGGCCTCCAGGATGGAGAGGCCGAAGGGCTCCTGATGGCTGGTGGAGACGAAGATGCCGCAGCCGGCCCTGATCTCGTCAAGGTTGCCGGGGTTTTCATGCCAGCGGGTATCGGGCAGATCTGGCCGAGGTTCGCTGCAAGGTTGCAGTATGTTGCGCGGTTGCAGATAGCAGACGGTCAGCGGCGCACGGGGCTCGGCAAGCTGCTGATGCGCCGCCAGCATGGTCTCCAGCCCTTTCCACTTGAGCAAGGAGGCGGCCCACAAGATGCCGGAGCCGCCGGTCGTGGCCGTGGGCCAGCTCGCCTCGCACAGTCCGTTGATGAAGGGCTGCCAGCGGGGCGGAAAGTCGCGCTCGCCAAGGCGGGCGATCAGGGCCGAGAGCGAAGGGCGGGCGGCCTCCAGATAGAAGACCTGGCTGGCGCGCCACAGGGCCCTTGCCGACATGCCGGAGCAGCCCACCGGGCCGTGAATAAGCTGCACCACCGGGATCCCCGCGATCCTGGCGGCCCAGTAGCAGCAGAGATCCACCCCGGGGCCGGAGGCCGCCAGCAGGCCGCGCACCTCCCCCAGCCGCCATATCAGCCAGAGGATCATCAGGCTCTGCCACCCCTGCTTGAGCAGATACCCCAAGCCCGACTCGCGCCCCCGCAGCAGGGTGGGCACCCAGAGCGAATGGTGACGACACCCGGGCCAGGAGTCCACGTCCGGCGTCAGGACATGCAGCGCCAGGGCCGGCTGGCGGTCGGCCAACCCCGCCAGGATCACCTCGGTGGCCACCTTGGAGCCGCCGCGAAAAGAGATGGGATCCACCACCACCAGCGTCTCCCCCTGCCCGGCCTTGCCAGCAGTCGACTCATGGTGCGGCTTCATGATGGTGCTCCTTCATCCGACCCGATCGCCGCCCTGCGCCCGCCAAGCAGCCCCCCTTCCCCCGCCAGACCCACCCTGGCCAGCAGCCGCTGACCGAGCCAGCGCACCATGCGCCCATAGGGGGGGAGCTCGGGATTGTCCCAGCGTCCCGAGAGGGTCGCCGACCAGAGCTCGCTCACCTTCTCCACATAGCGTTTGACCGTGAACAGCTGGCTGGCGCGCAATTGCCCCGCCCGCCCCAGCCGGTAGCGCAATCCGGCATCGCCCAGCCGCTGCCAGTGGGCAGCCATCTGGCGCCAGTCGCCGGGCTCGGCCAGAAGGCCCGTCACCGTGTGTTCCACCACCTCGGGGATCCCCCCCACCCGATAGGCGCTGACCGGCAGCCCCAGGGTGCCGGCCTCGGCCAGGGTCAGGCCGAACACCTCCTCGCGGGCACCGGAGACCAGCAGATCCACCCCGCCGCGCAGGATGGCGGCGCTGTCAGGCCGCTCGCCGAGAAAGTGCACCCGCTCGGCCACTCCCAGTTCAGCGGCCAATGCCGTGAGCGCGGCCAGTTCGGGGCCGCTGCCGACAACCAGCAGCTGCGCCTTGCCCCCCTGAGCGCAGAGCTCTGCCAGGGAGCGGATCAGCAAGTCCACCCCCTTGCGCTTGATCAGCGACCCTATGGTGGCCAGGATCAGCTCTCCCTCAGGCAGCCCGGGCAGGCTGCTGACGGGCCAAGGCGCGTCACGGTTGAGCCGCACCCCATCCACCCCGTTGGCGATGTGAACCAGCCGTCTGTGCTCGCAGCCATCTTCCCGCCAGGGGGCCAGCACCGGCTGGCTCACCCCGATCAGCACGTTGGCCTGATGCACCCGCAGGGTAAACCTGTCTCTGGGCTGATAACGGGCGTGCAGATGGCACACCAGCGGCACCTTCATCTTGCGGCACACCCCGGCCAGCCACTGGCAGGGGGCGGCGCTGTTGGCGTGCACCAGAGTGATGCCATGCTCGCTTATCAGCGCCTGCGCCCGCTGGCACAGGGCCCGATGGGCGGCCAGATCGAAGCGGGGAGCCTGCCAACCCAGCAGCAGGGTAAAGGGGTCGACCACCGCCTTCACCCCGAGCAGGGCGGCCTCCTCTGCCAACTGCTGGCTGTTGCACCAGAGCAGGGGGGCAAAGCGACTGCGATCCAGGTGGGCCAGCAGATCCAGCAGGCAGCGCTCGCTGCCACGGATCCAGTTCTCGCCGTAATGCACCAGCAAAATGGGGGTTGCGCTCATGACTCAGCTCCCTTGTTTGGTTTATCCCGCTCCGTCTCGGCCATGGCCATTTCCGTTTCTCTGGCCTGCCGGACATATTTGATGGCTGCCACCGCCAGCGACAGCTCCAGATAGATGGGCCAGGTAAAGCCCTGGGTCAGGAAGGATCCCGAGATGACGAACCCCACCATGCTCGCCATCACCCCCTGCATGGCTGTGACTACTGCAGGAGGCATGCCATCCAGTGAGCAGCGCCAGGTCCGGTAGAGGGTGACCACCACCATGCCGATGAAGATGAACAGCCCCACGAAGCCGGTCTCCGCCAGCACCCCGAACCAGGTGGAGTGCACCGCGTGGTTGAGGCCGTCCCAGTGGGGGCTGAAGAAGAAGTAGTTGTAGTAGAAATTGGAGAGCCCCACTCCGATGAGCGGATGGGCCAGCGCCATGCCCCAGGCGGCCTGCCAGGCATAAAGCCGCCCCATGGCCGAGGCATCCACCCCGCTCTCCGCCGCCCCGCCAGAAGCCCTGTCGCTTATCCCGGCAGCGGCAAACAGCACCAGCAGCGCCAGGGTGCCGCACAGGATCAGCACTGTCTTCGACTGCACCCGCTGCCAGGCAAAGATGCCGCTCACCGCGCAGATCCCGAGCAGGCCGCCGCGGCTCTGGGTGGCGATGATGGCGGCGGCCACCAATACGAACCCCAGCGCCCCCAGAATGCGCCCGGCCAGGCCGTTCTGGTTGAGCAGCAGACTCAAGGAGAAGCCGGCGGGAAACAGCAGCACCAGCGCCAGATCGTTGGGATCCCCCAGCACAGAGCCGAGCTCGCGCCCTATGGTGACCCGGGTGCCCTCCACCAGCCCGATGCCGCTGCTCTTGTTGTAGAGCGCCACCAGCGCCACCATGCTGCCGGCCACCACGAAGGCCCGCACCGCCAGGGCGAAATCCTCCGGCCTGCGCACCAGCCAGGCGGTGGCCAGCGTCATCAGGTAGATCTTGCTGTAGCTGCCGGTCCAGGTGGCAATCGCCTCCCCCCGGTTGCTGGCAAACAGCACCCCGATGGAGACGACGATGAAAAAGGCGGTCAACCAGCTGAGGGGCTGGCTCCAATAGGGAGTGATGCGGCCGGTCAGCAGGGTGTGCCAAACCAGGGCGCCGATCGCCGCCAGCGAGAAGAGCAGCGGGATCTTGAGGGGATAGAGCTGTGGAAACACCTCGTGCAGCCGGAAAAACGAGAAGGTGACGAACCCCAGCACCATCAGAAACGGCCAGCGCAGGGCAAACCAGATGGCGGGAATGGCCAGCCCCAGCACCGGCAGCAGCAGCGGGTGCGGCAGTCGCCACCAGAGTCCGGCCACCAGCAGGGTGGCGGTCAGCCCCCAGAGGGCGTGGCTCAGGCGGCCCATTGCCCTGCCCACCACTGGCCGAGCCACATCATGGCAAGGGAGCCGGCACCGCTCGCCCACAGCGCCGAGAGGCGGTATGGCAGCGGCAGCAACCGCTGGCTCACCAGATAGAAGGCGAGCGCCCGCACCAGGTAGACCAGCAGCAGGGTCCAGATCACCCCGGCCACCCCGAAGTGCGGAATGGCGAGCAGAAAGCCAAGGACGCCGAGCAAACTGCATCCCAGATTGATAACCATCTGGGCCTTGCTCTCTTCGCCGCTGAAGCAGCCGACGTTGAGCAGGTCAGAGACGTTGCGCACCGCCATCCCCAGCACCAGCAGCGGGATATAGGCGATGGCCCCGTGATAGCTCTCGGGGGTGAGCCAGCGAATGAGCAGGGGGGCGGTGAGCCCCACCACCCCGGCGGTGGCAAACCCCAGCACAGAGCCCAGCACGCTGTAATGGGCGTTGAGGCGCAGGCCGTCCGGCTCCTTGAGCAGCATGAAGCGGCGCGGATACCACCAGAGGGCGAAGGGCTGCAGCAGCAGTCCCACCGCCAGCGCCAGCTTGCCCGCCACCGCGTAGTAGGCCAGCAGCGCCTCGCCGACGTGCTCGGCCAGTAGCCAGCGATCCAGCCCGCTCAAGGCAAAGCCCGCCAGCCCGCTCACCACCAGCGGCAGGCCGTAGCGCAGCAGGGGGCGGTAGTGTTGCCAGTCAAAGCGGATGCCACCATCGCGCCACTGCCAGAGGCTCAGCAGCAGCGCCAGCGCGACACAGGTGAGGGTGCCGGAGGCGAGCACCCCGCTCACTCCCCAGCCGAGCCAGAGCCACCAGGCGGTCAGCAGGGACTGGATCACCGCCTTGCCGGCGGTAGCCACGAAGAAGAGTTGGGCCTGATTGCGCATCCGCAGCCAGGCCAGCGGCACCCCGATCACCCCCTCGAACGGCAAAGCGCAGAGTACCCAGCGCACATCGGCAAGGCGGGTTTCGGTTGGCAGCAGCCGCTGCACCAGGGGCGCCAGCCACCAGAGCAGCACCAGGCTGGCCAGGGCGATGATCCAGACCAGGCCAAACACCCGCGCCACCACCTGCTTGCGCTCGCCCTCATCTGCCGCCATCCCGGCGAAGCGATAGAGGGCGTCCACCAGCCCGAACCCCAGGATGAGGGAGCCCAGGTTGATGATGGTCAAGAGCACCTCCAGCTGGCCATACTCCCGGGGCGCCAGCAGGTGGGTCAGCACCGGCAGCATCAGCAGGGAGATCCCCTTCATCAGCAAGAGGCCGGCGGCGTAATAGAGCATGGCTATCTGGTTTACTCCGAGTCTCATAGGGCCTCCCAGCCACCAGGCAACGGATCTTGGGTCTTCTGGGTTAAGCCAATGCAAGGGGCACGCCAGCCGGTGCAATTCCCCGCGGAGCCTTGCATGTCGCGCTCTCGACCCTCACAGCAACACACATCAGGCCCAAAATGAATCTGATTTTTGCGTTTTGCAGCCCGGCCGGCGCAATTTGCACAGCGCCTTGCCATCCAACTCCCTGGCAGGCGGCCAGCGCGCGCCCCCGCAAGCGCAGCACACCAGTTGGCCCGATCCCTGCTAGTGCCTGACAGGTCAGCCATGACGGCCACAGAGCCAAGGGAGAGCACACCATGAACAGCATCAGCCTGTACCGGATGAAAACCTGGGCCAAGCAGGGGGAGACGCCGCTGGCCCGCCTGTTGTGGCGCCTTGCCAAGGGGGCCCGCAGCTGGAGCTTCCCGCTCATCCCGCCCCTGCACGGCCTGCTCTATCGTCTCTATCGACTGGCAAGCCAGACACTCGCCACCCTGGCCCGCACCCTCTGGTGGACACCGCTGTTCCAGTCCCGCCTGCGCGCCCCCGCCCCCCGCCTCTATCTCTATGGCGGCATCCCCTTTATCAGCGGCCCGGTGTCGATCGACATCGGGGCGGATTGTCGCCTCAGCGCCGCCATGACCATCAGCGGCCGCCCCTCGAGCAAGGCCCCCGAGCTCAAAATTGGCAACAACGTCGGCATCGGCTGGCAGACCACCATAGCAGTGGGCAGCCAGGTGGTGCTCGGCGACAACGTGCGCATCGCCGGACGCGCCTTTCTCGCAGGCTATCCTGGCCACCCGCTGGATGCCCAGGAGCGGGCCCGGGGACTGCAGGATCGGAACGAGCAGGTCGGCGACATCGTGCTCGAACACGACGTCTGGCTCGGCACCGGTGCCATGGTGATGGCGGGGGTGACCATAGGTGCGGGGACCGTGGTCGCCGCCGGCAGTATCGTGACCCACAGCCTGCCTGCCGGGGTGCTGGCCGCGGGGGTGCCGGCCCGGGTGTTGCGCCCCCTCGATGCGCAAGATTGCCGCGACGCGCTGGCAGAGAGCGCCACCAGCCGCCTGAGTGAGGAGAAGCAGCCATGAAGCCGTCGAGCGCACAGCCCCAGCTGGTGGTACTGGGGGAGGATTGGGGTCAGCACCCCTCCAGCACCCAACATCTCATCAAGCGCCTGCTGCCGGACTATCGGGTGCTCTGGGTCAACTCCATCGGCCTGCGCCGCCCCCGCCTCAACGTGCGCGACCTTGGCCGGCTCGGCCGCAAGCTGGGAGCCGTGCTGCGCCGCCCGGCCAAGGGCGAGGGGCAGGCAGCCGCCATCCAGAGCGTACCGATGCCCCAGGTGATGCCGCCGCTGGCGCTGCCCCTGCCCGGCAGCCCGTTGGCGGGGCGGATCAACGGCCACTGGCTGGCGGCCCAGATCCGCCGCCAGCTGCCCGAGATCGACAAGCCGCTGCTCTGGATCTCCCTGCCAAGCGCGGTGGATCTGGTGGGCAAGCTCGGCGAGCGGGCGGTGATCTACTACTGCGGCGACGACTTCTCGGCCCTGGCGGGGGTGGATCACGCCGCCATCGCCCGCTGCGAGGCCAGGCTGGTAGAAAAGGCAGACCTTATCCTGGCCGCCAGTCCGGCGCTGGTCAGCCGCTTCCCCCCCCACAAGACCCGGCTGCTGAGCCACGGGGTGGATCTCGGGCTTTTTATGCCCCCCCAACCCAGGCCGGCGGATCTGCCGAGCGGGCGCCCCATCGCCGGGTTTTACGGCAGCCTGAGCGACTGGATAGACGTCCCCCTGCTGGCGGAGACCGCCCGCGCCCTGCCCCACTGGGATCTGGTGCTGATAGGGCCCAGGCAGACTGACCTGAGCCCGCTCTCCGGATTGCCGAACGTGCACCTGCTCGGCCCAAGGCCGCACCATACCCTGGCCGCCTACGCCCAGCACTGGCAGGTGAGCCTGCTGCCCTTCGTCGACAACGCCCAGATCAGGGCCTGCAATCCGTTGAAACTGCGCGAGTATCTGGCGACCGGCCGGCCCGTGGTCAGCACCGATTTTCCGGCACTGGACGGCTATCGGGAGTTGGTGCATCTGCCCCGCCCGGGCGACAGCCTGGCCCAGGCCATCCAGCGCGCCGCCCTCGACGCCCCCGCCCAGGACTGGTTTCAGCGCTACGAGTGGGAAGCGCTGACTCGCAGCGAAGGGCGCCAGAGTCGCCAGCAGGCGGTGGCACAGCAGAGCTGGGATCACAGGGCCGATGAGCTGAAAAACTGGCTGGCGGGGCTGCTCTGATGATCTGGCTGGCGGCGCGTTTGCACAGAACATGCTGGCTACGGGTACTCGGCCTGCTCACCCTCACCCTGCCGGCCCTCTGTTTGACAATAGGAAGTTTGGCAATAGGAAGCACTGTGCTGGCGGCGAGCCGCCTTGATGGCCCCACCCCCTTGCCGCTGAGCGGCGAGCAGACGCCCCAGCGGCTCACCTTCGAGCGCCAGCCCTGGCCGGTCGGGGCGGATGACGAACTGGTGATCGAGGGTCACAATCCCGCGGCCAGTCCCCAGACCCTGATCCTGCGGGTGGACGACGCCGCCTCGGTCAACTACCGCAGCCGGGTCAATCTGGAGCGGATCATCCCCCCGGGTCCCTTCACCCTGCGCTTCTCCTTAAGCGACTGGCGCACCGCCCAGCCCAGGGCCCTGGCCCTCGACCAGCTCACCAGGCTCTATCTCTTCATGGCTGACGGGGCGACGCCGCTCACCCTGACACGCTGGTACTGGTCCCCCGGGCTGACCCTGCCCGCCGGCACCATAGCCTTCGATCTGGGGGCGAGCGATGCCCCCCGCTTCACCGGTTTCGAGACCCTGGCACCGGGGGATCCGCGTCTGCTTGGCCACCCCAGCCCCATCTTGCGCCCCTCTGGCGATGCGTTGATCCGCGACGGGCTGCGCAACCTCGACGGCGTCAGGCTGAACGTTCCCAAGGGGCGCTACCAGCTCACCCTCTGGCTCGACGATCCGGGCGAGTGGGAGTACCTGCCCCACCCCCTCGAGCGCAGCGTGTTGATCGATGGCGAGCCGGTCTGGGCCGAGCGGTGGCAGCCGGGCGAGTGGCTGGCCCAGCGCTATCTCGCCGGCCAGCAGCAGGAGGCGTTGCCCAATCCAGACCCCTGGCTGCTGTTTGGTGCCCGCCAGGGAGGGCCGGTCAGCCTGGTGCTCGAGCATCCGGGCGGCCCGCTCACCCTCACCCTGGGGGGCAATTCGCCGGATGCAAAATTCCTCGCCGGCCTGCTGCTTGCCCCCTATCCGGCGGCGGACAAGCAGGCTGATACCAAGGCTAACCCTCACCCGCTGGCCGAAGCCACCCGACGGGTGCTGGCCAAGCAGCGCCAGCTCTTTACGGAAAAGTGGACCCTGGCCCCCTATTCGCTGCCAGAATCCCCCGCTCGCCTCACCCTGACCCCCATTGCGCCGGGGCAGCCGACCTTGAGTGCCAGGGCCAGCCCGGCCCCCCCCGCCACTCCCGTACTGGCCGCCCAAGGCAGCCAGCTGCTGCTGGAGTTTGTCATCGAGACGCCCGAGGATGACGCCGCCCCCCTGCTGGTGATCCAGCCGCCAGCGGCCAACGGCGTTACCCTGCTGCTGACCCCCTACCACAGCCAGTGGCATCTGGTGCGCCCCCAGGCGAGCGGCACCCTGTTGCTCCCCTCGGATCAGGAGCTGGTGGAGGGGGTGGCGGGGCTCACCCTCAAGCGCGGGGTGCCAAGGCGCCTGGTGCTGCATCTTCCCATCCCGAAGGATGCACCGGCTGGGCGCTATCAAGGCAATATCCAGCTGCTCAGCCACCAGCAGCTGGTGCAACTGCCATTGGACGTCGAGGTGCTGCCCCTGATCCTGCCCGCCGCCAGCAAACCGGTCGGCATCTACCTCGACACGCCCCCCTACCTTGGCTGGTTCAACTAGGGCCCGGAGCTGGCCAGCGCCCAGCTGGCCGCCAGTCGCTGCGATCTGGCGCGGCTCGCCGGGCTTGGGATAAGCGGCGTGGCCCCCGCCCTGCCCCAGGATGAAGCCGGGATGCGCACCACCCAGGAGGAGGCCATCGGCCTTGGTTTTCACATGCCGCTGCTGGCCTACGCTTCGCTTAAGCGCTGGGGCAGTGACGCCAACAGCCGGCTCGATGCCTGGCAGCAGCGCCAGGCCGCCTTTCGCGCCCAGGGGCTGCCGCCCCTGGCCTGGAGCCTGTTTGACGAGCCCGATCTCGGCGCCCTGCCCGCCATTCAAGCCATGGCCCGCGAGATGAAGCGGCGGGATCCCGCCGTGGTGCGGGCCGGTCACTTCAACCATCCAGCCCAGGCGCCCTTGCTTGGCGAGGTGGAGATAGCCCTGATCAACGCAGGCTTTGGCGCCGACAAGGCCGATGTGGAACGGGTGAGGGCCGCCGGGGCCACCCCCTGGTTTTACAACCTCGGCACCCCGCGCGCCGCCGGCTTCTACCTCTGGCAG
The DNA here is from genome assembly GCF_002259925.1 of Aeromonas sp. A35_P. Classification (NCBI taxonomy): domain Bacteria; kingdom Pseudomonadati; phylum Pseudomonadota; class Gammaproteobacteria; order Aeromonadales; family Aeromonadaceae; genus Aeromonas; species Aeromonas sp. A35_P. Next base: position 20,968 of record NZ_NEVB01000217.1, read on the forward strand.
AGCGGGGCCGAGGGTTATCTGCAGTGGCACGGGCGCATGCCCACCGCCCTGCCCTATGACCCCACCGACGGGCGCGAGAGCGACTTTCTGCTGCTGGGCCCGCAGGCCTGCGAGGCCCATCGTCTCTCCTACGATCTGCTGCTGCTGCAACAGGGTATCGAGGATCTGCGCTGGCTCACCTGGCTCGAGCAGGCGGCGCGCCAACAGGTGGAGGCAGCCCTGCTGCTGCAGCGGCTGCGCGAGGCGGTGCCCACCCGCTGGCAGCAGGCCGAAGCACTCCCCGCCAGCCGCTGGGCCAGCTTTCGCGGCGAGATTGAACAACTGGCCAAGCGCTTGAAAACATTGCAAACTGGAGCCAATTCATCCCCCTGACTGGCCAGCTTATGCCGCATCAGAACGTCACCAACATAAAGGCTTTTGGGCGCCAGAATACCGGGCGTCGTCCCCGCCAGAGCGGGCTTGCCGCAGGCTTGCTGCTCTCCTTGCTGCCCTCTTTGCTACCCTCTTTGCTACTCACTGGCTGTGCCCGCCAGACGCCCACCGAGGATCCCTTCCCCATGCTGGCGCAGCTGCGCCAGCAGCAACTGGCCGAGCAGGCCCAGCTGTCGCTGACTTATCAGGAGGAAGCGGTGATGTTGGCGGCGGATCAGGAGCAGCAGTTGCACCAGTTTCTCGGCCAGCGGGATCCAGCGAAGATAGCCCTTATCAGCGGCCCCGGGCCGCAGACCGACATGCTGGAGAGTGCGCGCCTTGCCAGCAACCGCCTTGGCAAGCTGGCCAGCCTGCTCAGTGCCCGCGCCATCGAGCTCGAACCGCGCTACGACCCCATGCTGGCCCCGAACAGCCTGCTGATCAGGGTGCTGCCCGCCAATGCGGCCAGCCCCCTCAACGAGGCTCGCCAGGCGCAATAAGGGCAAGACAGGCCGCAGGCAACGCGACCCGATAGAGGGGGGCCGGCGCGTCGCCCCACAGCTTGTGCCAGCCCTGATTGAGCCGATAGGCCAGCAGTGGCGGCTCCGGGTGCCACTGGCCCTGAAACATCACCCCCTGCAGTTGGCCTTTGCCTGCGAGCCGCACCGACATGGCCTCCCGATCCGGGGCCACCGCCATCGCCTGCAAGACCCCGTCACAATCTGGGTGGCGCAGCCGGTAGCCGACATAAGTGCCCCCCAGCAAGGGGCTGGCCCCCTGCCGCTGCCAGCCGAGCTGGCTTAGCTCGCGCAGCATCTGGCGCGCGCCATCCACCGGCTGGCGGTGCTGATAGCGCCACCCCATGGCACCGGTGGAGGCCAGTGCCAGCAGCACCAGCCAGAGATAGCCCCTAATCGGTGGTGACATGGCGCCCCCTTCGAAACAGCAGTGTCATCAGCAACAGCAGCACCAGCCACTGGTAGAGCTGGGCGAGCGTGCCGGTATGCAGCCAGCCGTACCAGCGCAGATCCAGGCTCATCAGCACCAGCCGCAGCTGGTTGCTGCCGATATAGAGCAGCAAGACCAGCCCCAGCAGGGGCAGCTGACGGTGCAGCGCCCGCCCGGGGGCCAGCCAGCAGGAGGAGACCAGCCAGGCCAGCGCCACCAGATAGAGCTGGGAGAACGAGGAGCAGCCCTTGAGCACGATCAGGGCATGACCCCCCACCCGCTCGATGCGATTGCCGCTTTGCACCGTCTCCCACCCCAGCAGTTGCAGCCACTGGCCCACTCCCCAGGCATCGAGCGCCAGCACGGGACCGGAGCAGAGGGCAAAGAGTTGCTGCCCCCACAGCACGGCCAGGGTGAAGGCCACCACTATCTGCAGCGCGGCGCGCTCGTCCCAAGGCTGCTGGCGCCGCCACAGGCTCGCGGCCAGCAGCAGGCAGGCCAGCGCCTTGCAACTGGCGCTCGGGATCAACAGCAGCAGCGAGAAGAGCAGCAGAGCGGCGCGGCCAGGTTGCCAGGCTGGCGCAACCCGCGATGCAATTTGCCACCAGATGGCAATCAGCAACACCACCAGCAGGTTGAAATGGCCCGTGTTGAGCCACACCATGGCCCACTGATTGACCAGCCCCAACAGCAACCAGTTGGGCGCCCACTGCCAGGGACGGATCTCCATCGCCTCACCCCGCACTTGTTCGTTTTCATCCTGTGCGAAGACCGCAAATTTCATGCCTGCTGCTGACACCTGCAAAGTGGCACGCTTTATTCATTCCCCCCATCGGCACTGAGGCTCAGGGCCAGGCCCCAAGGAGAAGGAGCGAGTTATGAGACTAAAACCGTTGGCAGGGCTGGTGGGGATGCTGCTGGTCAGCGCCCCCGCCTACGCCTTGACCGAAGTGGATACCGAGCTGCAACTGCTGATGGATGTGTCGGGCAGCGTCAGCGCATCCGAGTTCAACCTGCAGTTGCAGGGTTATGTGGATGCGTTTTACAGCCAGGCGGTGCAAGACGCCATCCTGGATACCAGCGACGGCAAGCTGGGCACCATCGCCGTGCAGATGGTGATGTGGAGCGGCTCGACCCAGCAGGCGGTGATGACCGACTGGTTCTACCTCTATGACATGACCTCCATCAACGAGTTTGCCGCCACCCTGGACGCCCTGACACGCCCCTACTCGGGGATGACGGCGCCGGGCTCGGCCATGGAGTTCGGTGCCCTGCAGTTCGATACCAACGACTTCACCGCGACGCGTCAGGTGATGGATGTCTCCGGTGACGGGATCCAGAACGCCGGGCTCGACACCGCCACGGTGCGGGATCAGCTGCTCGCCTCCGGCATCGACACCATCAACGGCATCACCATAGGCCAGGACTACCCCGATGGGGTGCTGCAGGATTGGTATCTGAACAATATCGCCGGCGGCGAGGATGCCTTCGTCATCAACGCCACCACCTTCGCCGATTTTGGCAGCGCCCTGGAGCTGAAACTCGCGGCCGAGATTGAGGGGGGTATTATCCCGGAGGGTGCACTGGCGGCCCCCATCGAGGAGATCCCGCTCGCCGCCCAGCTGCTGCTCGGCATGCCCTTGCTGCTGGCCTGGCGTTATCAGCGTCGAACTCAAGGCCGTAATCAGGGGAACCAGCAGCACGCCGGCTGGCAACCGATACCAGCCGTCGGCTAGCCGTTATACCGTTTGTAACTTTTGTAACGAGCAGGGAGCCATGGCTCCCTTAATTTGTTGCGGCCGCCTCAACCTGTCAGATACAGAG
>NZ_NEVB01000218.1:0-24008 GCF_002259925.1 Aeromonas sp. A35_P
TGTCTACTGGGGTGGCGAGCACCGTGGTGGCAAACGGGGTCGGGGCGCGGCAGGCAAGACGCCATTTGTGGCAGCAGTGGCCCTGAACAAGGAAGGGCATCCAATCAAGATGCGGATGACGGTGGTCGATGGTTTCAAAACCAAGTCCATTGCTGATTGGGCAAAACGGCATGTTGCCAGTGGTAGCGCGGTGATATCCGATGGATTGGCCTGTTTCAGGGCGGTGAAGGAGGCCAATTGTGAGCACCTGGGTGTTGTCACCGGGGGCAACCTTGACTTGCTGGATCATCCGGCATTCAACTGGGTAAACACGATGATAGGGAATGTGAAGAACTCGCTGCGGGGCAGTTGCCATACGCTCGGAGCGAAGCATTTACCGAGACATCTTGCTGAATACTGCTTCCGGTTTAATCATCGTTTTGACCTCAAAAGCATGTTGGTTGAATTGGGGCATGCAGTCGTGGCAAGCCCTCCGATGCCATATCGGCTCTTGAAGCTGGCTGAGGGTCATGGGTAATCAGGTTGGCTATTAATACCCCGTCATCTCCAGATAGCCGACGCCCTTGGCATCTCCCGAGACGGACACTGCCCCCTCCCAGTAGTCAAAACGCCCTGTCATGGCCTGATTGGGCCGTCGAGCCTGAATGCGGAGGTTGAGATCCCCGGCCTTAAGCTGCCACTCCACGGGGTAGTCCTGCCCCTTGGGGCCGCGCCAGGTCTTGCCGGGGGTGAGGTGGATACTGTCTGGGGCGAGAACCCGGCTGCTGCCGTCCCGCTCAATCAGGATGCCGTAGCGGTTCTCCGGCTTGTTTTCTGGATTGGCGCGGCCCGCCTTGGTGCGCAGGCGAAACAGCATCAGCTCGCGGCCATCGTCAAACTGGAGCGAAAACCAGTCCCAGCCCGATTGCCACTGGGCCAATACCGAGCTGCTCCACTCGTGATCAAACCAGCCCTCACCGCTGACGTGGCGGGTCTCCCCATCCAGGGTCAAGGTGCCGCTGATGGTCAGACGTGGGTAGGAGTAGTAGAAGGAGGCGTTGCCCGGGCTCTTCTCGCTGTAACCCGCTTTGCCTTGCAGCACCGCCGGCTTGGCGGCGCTCACCTTCACATCAAGATCCCCCGCCTTGCTCTGCACCTTGAGGGTGGCGGGAAAGAGCGATTCCCCTTGAGAGGTAAGCCGCCACTCTTTGAGCCAATACTGACCACCGCTGGCACCGGCAAGTCCTGGCCCCTGGCGGCTGGTGCGCTCGTCCTGCTGGTGGCTGCCTTTGCTCAAGTCCGTGATGGCGAACTGGGCCAGCCAGAGCTGGGGAGTGAGCCAGGGGTTGTCGGATTTTATCTGTTGCTCGATACCCTGGCGAAACAGGGTCCACTGCATGCCGTAGTCGCGCCCCTGCTCGTCTTTCAGGTTGCCGGTGAGATACCACCACTCGGAGCGGTAGTCGGGGTGGGCAGCGTGATCCGCGGGCAGGTGGATGGAGTGACCCGGCAGTGCCTTTTTGAAGTGATTGCTGCCGCCACCCAGGATGGCCCCCAGATCGCTGGCCTGCGCGTTGCCGCTTATGGCAATAAGCGGGATCAAGCGGGCTGCGCGCCACAGGGTCCGTAAAGAGGACAAGATTTCCCTCACCCTGGCCCTCTCCCTAAGGGAGAGGGGATGGTTCGCGGCCGCTCTGTGCGCTTCTCTGCGCTGAATCAAGGGCGGTGACAGAGATCTGGTCAATGGGAACGTCAAGCCATGGCCGAGCCAGTGCGCCAACCAATATTTCATACCACTCTCCTTGCGGCGTACCAGGAGGCGAGCGCGCCACAGACAGGGGCGAGCAGGAGCGCCGTGACGGCGTGCAGGGGGGCGGCCTCGAAGGCCAGCCGCCAGCCGAAGGCGCGGGGGTTGACCACCTCAATCAGCACCCAGGCAAGGCCATAACCCACTGGCAGGGCCAGCAGCGCGGTGAGCAACCCGAGGCCCGCCCCCTGCCACACCAGCAACCGGCGGCAGTGGCGCGGGCTCAGGCCAAGGCTTTGCAGGGTCTGCAACTCGCCGCGCCGGGCCAGCCCCAGCACCATAAAGGCCGAGCCGATGCCGACGAAGGCGATCCCCAGAATGAGCAACTTCAATAGCTCGGTCACCACGAAGGTCTGGTCGAACACCCTGAGGGCGGCGGCGTGGATGGCGGGGGCGGGCAACAGGTTCACCCGCTCGCCAAACTGGGCCCGCAGGCGATCGGCGAGGCGATCAACGTGCTGGCTGAAGAGAGCCAGGGATTGCACCTTGCCCCCTTCGAAGGCGTGCAGTATCTGCCCCTTGTCGCTGCCGTAATCCTGATAGACGCCGGTGACGGTGAGTGCCCTTGGGCCCTGCTCGCCGGTGACTTCGAGTGTCTGCCCCACCCTGACCCCGAGGCGCACCGTCAGCGGTTCGCTCGCCAGTACCTCGGCGGGGGTGGCGGGCCAGCGTCCGGCCAGCAGCGGATAGGCGGCTTGCAGCTCGGGGATAAAGTCCATCTGCGCCCACTCGATGGGCTGCCCCTGCCAGCGGGCCGGGTGCACCGAGCGGCGCGAGGCGGCGCGCACGTCTGGCGCGGCGAGAATGGCGCTCAGGGTCTGCTCGCTCAGGGCGCCCTTGCTGCCGGCCACCCCCTTGGGGGCGGTGACGTAGAGATCGGCGGCCAAGCGCTGGCCGAGCCAGATCTCCACGCTCGAGCGAAAGCTCGACACCATGACGCCGATGCCGATGGCCGCCGCGATGGCCAGTTGCAGCGCCATCACCGCAATGGCGGTGCGATCCAGGTGATAGAGAGTTTCGGCCACCCCGAGCCGGGCGCTGAGGGAGCCGTGCTCGCGTCGGCGCAGCCATCCCAGCACGGCGCGCAGGGCATCGGGCAGCCAGAGTGCCATGGCCAGCAGCCAGCCGCCAGCCACGAAGAGGGCGCCGCCCAGCCCGGTTTCTGGCCGCCACAGACAGAGCGCGCAGAGCAGCAAGATGACGATGGCGAGCCCCCGACGTTGCCAGGGGTGAGCCGGCGGGCGGCTGTTGCCCTCTCGCAGCTCTAAAGGGGATTGGCGCAGCAGCTGCCACCAGCCGGGCAGGTTGGCGGCCAGCGTCCCAGCCAAGCCAATCACCAGCGCCTTGCCAAGGCTCGCGGGGGAGAGGCGCAGCAGATCGATGGGGTTGGGGCCATAGAGATCGGCCAGCGCCTGGGTGAGCTGCCCCATCAGGGCGAGGGCCAGGAGGCTTCCCAGCAGCAGCCCGAGCAGGGTGCCGATGCTGGCGAGGATCAGGATCTCCAGAGTCAGCCAGCGCAACAGCCGGCGCGGCGGCATGCCGAGGATGATGAGCTGGGCCAGCTGGGGGCGGCGCACGCTCTGCACGAAGCGCTGGGCGTTGAACACCAAAAACAATCCCACCGCCATGGCGAGCAGGGAGAGCGCCGTGAGGTTCAGCGCCAGCGCATCGCCGAGCTGGCTGGCATCGAGCGCCGGGCTGATGGGCTCAAGCCACAAGGGCTGGGCGGCGAGCCCGGTTCCCTGCACAGCCTGCAGGGCGCGTTGCAAGGCCGTGGCCTCTTGCTCGCTTAACTTGAAGACGATGCGATCGAGCCGCCCTTCCTTGCCCAGCAGCGGCTGGGCGAGACCAATGTCGGTCACCAGCAGCCGTTCCATGGGCACGGCGCCGGGCTCGAAGGTACCGGCCAGGGTGAGGGTCAGCGGGCGGGGTTGCGCCCCTTCAGCGCCCCCCTGAACGAAGCGTCGGCTCTGGCCCGTTTGCCAGCCAAGGCGCTTGGCCTCGGGGGCGGCCAGCCAGATGCTGTCGGCGCGGGTGAGGGAGAAAGTAGGCTCCTTGTCCGGCGCGGCGCCAAACAGCCGGCGCAAGGGGCCGGGGTTGAACAGATCCATCCCCAGCAGCTGAAAACTGCGCCCCTGCTCGTCTTGCAGCCAGCCGTGCAGCTGGGGCATGGCGTCGAGGTTTGGCTGGTTTCGCACCAGCGTCACATAGAGCTGCTCGTCCAGCCCGCCGTCCGGCGCCAGCCGGTAGTTCGCTTCCCCCGCCAGCTGGCTGCGGGCGGCGACGAAGTTGGTGCGGGCGCTGTGGTTCAAGAGCTCGATGGCCACCACCAAAGAGACCCCCAGGGTGAGCCCGACCAGGCTCATCAGCAGCAGCCAGGGGTGAGCGCGATAGAGGCGCAGCAGCGCCTTGAGCGGCAGCGGCAACATCACAGCCCTCCGTGGCGGGCGTCAGTCATGGCGGCGCCCCTTGAGCTCGACCAGCTGACCCCCTTCGAGGCGCAGCACCCGATCCGCCAGGGCGCTGTAGGCTGGGTTGTGGCTCACCAGCAAGAGGCCGGCGCCGGTGCCGCGCACCGCCGCCATCATCAGCGCCATCACCTGCTCGGCGTTGTGTTCATCAAGACTCCCGGTGGGCTCGTCGGCGAGCAGCCACTTCGGCTGGTGAATGAGGGCGCGGGCCAGCGCCACTCGCTGACGCTGGCCGCCGGAGAGCTGCTCCGGCCAGGCGTGGCGCTTGTGGGCCAGATCGAGACTCTCCAGCAGGCCGTCAATGCGTGTCTCATCGCGGGCAAGCTGGTTGATGGCAAGGGGCAGGGCGAGGTTCTCGGCCACGGTCAGGGTCGGCAGCAGGTTGAAGTCCTGATAGACGATGCCGAAGTGGCGACCGCGCAGGCGGGCCCGCTCGTCCGCCGACTGGTTGTCAAGGCGGGTCTCCCCCAGCCAGATCTCCCCCTCATCCGGGGGGAGCAGGCCGGCGATGAGGTTGAGCAGGGTCGACTTGCCGCAGCCGCTCTGCCCCAGCAGCAGGGTGATCTCGCCGGCCGCCAGGGTCAGATCAAGGTGGTGAAACAGCGGCAGCCGTTCGCTGCCGTTATCGAAGCTCTTGCCGAGATTGCGCAGATTCAGCATGGGATAACCGGTTGATGGCCAATGGCTTTCATTACGTGCCCTCGGCTCGCCTCAGGGTGAGTGCCACTATGCCAGTTAGTGATCAAGGCTGCAAAAGAGGTGAGGATCCTGGCTGGATCCCGCTCGTCTGTGGTGGTTAGAATAGGGGCCTCCATGGGTCACAGGATGCGCAAGGATGTTACACAAGCAAGTCAGTTTTATCGTCGACAGCAAGGGCGCCAAGCAGGCTGCCGTGGTCCCCATCGAGATTTACAACGAGCTGATGACCCTGCAAAAGGCGCTCTCCGACAACAAGCCGGGGGAGCGCGAGCTCTACCACTTCAACGGCAAGGGGGCCGAGGCGCACGGGTATCCGGTGGGCAAGCGGCAGAACCCCGGCTTCATGGTGCTGGCAGGCTCCACCGCCAACGGCGAGGATGCGGCTTCCCTGCGCGAGGCGGTGATCGAACTGCGCCAGGAGCTGCTGGGCAAGGGGATCCTGGCCCCGCGCAGCGAAGGGGGCTTCGTTTTTACCGCCGATCAGCTGTTCAACAGCCCGAGCCTGGCCGCCAGCCTGGTGGCGGGCAACAACCGCAGCGGGCTGGATGCCTGGCAGAACAGCGCCGGCTACACCCTCAAACGCTCGGGGTTTGGCAAGAAATAACCCTGATGGCAGGGGCAAGGAGCTCCGCCTGATCTTGCGCCCCTGATGCAAGCGTTCGCCCACCCGGGTCTGGCGCGAGCAGGGAGAGGGCAGGGGGTGACCTCCCTGTCCACTGCCAGCCTCAAAACCAGACGGTTTCCAAGAGAGGGGCCCCATGTCTGGATCTGCACGTCTGTTTTCTTCGGCCATCCTCGGCCTCTTCTGCGCCCCCGCGCTCGCCGACGGCGGCCCTCTGCCCATGACGCACACCGGCGCCGGCCTCTTTGCTCTGGCCATCTTCGCCCTGGCCTATGCCCTGGTGATGGCGGAGGAGTACCTGAAACTGCGCAAGTCCAAGCCCGTGCTGGTGGCGGCCGGCATCATCTGGATCGTCATCGGCATCGTCTATGCCGGGCAGGGGCAGAGCCCGCTGGCGGTGGCGGGATTTCGCCAGACGCTGCTGGAGTACGCCGAGCTGATGCTCTTCCTGCTGGTGGCCATGACCTATGTCAACGCCATGGAGGACCGGCTGCTGTTCGACGCCCTGCGCGCCCGCCTGGTACGCACCAGGCTCAGCCTGCGCTCCCTGTTCTGGCTGACGGGGATCCTCGCCTTCTTCATCTCCCCGGTGGTGGACAACCTCACCACGGCGCTCTTGATGTGCACCGTCGTTCTCCATGTGGCCAACGGGGAGCGCCGCTTCATCAACCTGGCCTGCATCAACATAGTGGTGGCGGCCAATGCGGGCGGCGCCTTCAGCCCCTTTGGCGACATCACCACCCTGATGGTGTGGCAGGCGGGCCAGGTGCCCTTCGAGCAGTTTCTGCTGCTGTTCGTGCCCGCTCTGCTGAACTTCCTGGTGCCGGCCACCCTGATGAGCCTGATGGTGCCGCGCCATGCCCCCACCATGAGCCACGAGCGGGTGGTGCTCAGACGCGGGGCCTTCACCATAGTGCTGCTCTTCCTGCTCACCATAGTGACCGCGGTCGCCTGTCATCACTTCCTGGCGCTGCCCCCCGTGCTCGGCATGATGATGGGGCTCGGCTATCTGCAGTTCTTCGGCTTCTACCTGCGCAAGACGCAACCGGTCACCCTGGCCCGCGAGCGGGCGCTGTACGCGCGCACCGGCGACGAGGCCCGGCTGCTGCGCCTGGGCTCCATGGTGCCGTTCGACGTGTTTAACAAGATAGCCAAGGCGGAGTGGGACACCCTGCTCTTCTTCTACGGGGTGGTGATGTGCGTCGGCGGGCTCGGCTTCATGGGCTATCTGGCGCTCGCCTCCCAGCTGCTCTACCAGGGGGATCCGACCCTGGCCAACGTGGCCATCGGCCTGCTCTCCGCCCTTATCGACAACATCCCCGTGATGTATGGGGTCCTCTCCATGGAGCCGCAGATGAGCGCGGGGCAGTGGCTGCTGGTGACCCTGACCACCGGCGTGGGGGGCAGTTTGCTCTCCATCGGCTCGGCGGCCGGGGTGGCCCTGATGGGGCAGGCGAGGGGCATGTACACCTTCGTTGGCCATCTCAAGTGGTTGCCCGCCATTCTGCTTGGCTATATGGTCGGCATAGGGGCGCACCTGTGGCTCAACAGCGCCCTGTTCTGAGCGTGATCATGGAGAGACAGACAAGATGGGACAACTGTTCGAGGCGCTCTCGCCGCGCCATGTGGCCTTCATCGAGGCACAGAAGATCTTCTTCGTCGGCACGGCGACCGCAGAGGGGACGGTCAATCTCTCCCCCAAGGGCGGGGATTCGCTGAGGGTCATCGATGCCCACACCCTGGCCTGGCTCAACCTGACCGGCAGTGGCAACGAGTCGGCGGCCCATGTGCTGCAACATCCGCGCATGACGGTGATGTTCTGCGCCTTCGAGGGGGCGCCGCTGATCCTGCGGGCCTATGGCCGGGCACGGGTGCTGCACCGGAGTGATCCTGAGTGGTCGTCGTTCCTGACACGCTTTCCCCAAAGCGTCGCGGCCCGCCAGATCTTCCTGCTAGACATAGCGCGCGTCCAGGCCTCCTGCGGCATGTCGGTGCCTCTGTATGAGTACCAGGGTGACAGGGAAGACCTCGCCAACTGGTCTGAGCGCCAGGGCCGGGAGGGGATTGAAGCCTACTGGCGCAAGAAGAATCAGCTGAGCCTGGATGGGCTGGAGAGCGAGATCCTGGTGCGAAGCGGACTCTCACCGGACCTCTGAGGGGCCGCGCACACGCAAGCGAACACAAAAAAGCCCTGTCCAGTCGGACAGGGCTTGGTCATTCTTGGGGCCCTCAGGCGCGCTTGCCGGTCAGCAGCCAGTAGCAGAGCGCCGAGCCGAACCCGCAGCCGGCGATGGCGATGGCCATGGGCAGCGGTGATTCGGGGGGATTGAGGTTGACCAGCACCCCCACCAGGGCGCCGATGCCAAAGCGCAAGGTGCCCGCCAGCGCCGAGGCGGTGCCTGCGGACTGCGGGAAGTGGCCCATCAGGCCTGTCATGGCGTTGGCACCCACCAGGCTGATGTGGCCGACGAACAGCACCACCGGAATGACGATGCCCCACAGGCCGCCGCTCTGGCTCCAGGCGTTGTAGATAAGCAGGGCGCCGGCGCAGGGCAGCACCAGCAGGCCGTATTGCAGCATGCGCTCGGCACCCACCCCCTTCACCAGCCGGCTGTTGACGAAGGTGACCACCATCATCAGCAGGATGTTGAGGCCGAACAGCCAGCCATAGTGCTCGGTCGGAACCTTGAAATACTCGATGTAGACATAGGGGGAGGCGCTGATGAAGGCGAACATGCCCGAGCTCGACAGGGCGCCGCACAGCACGTAACCCATGGCGCCACGATGGGAGAGCACGCCCCAGTAGTTGCGCAGCACCTGGCCGAGGTTGAGGGGCTGCTTGTGCTCAGGCTTGAGGGACTCCTGAATTTTCCACTGCATCACCAGGCAGATAAGCAGGCTGATGGCTACCAGCAGCCAGAAGACCACCTGCCAGTCGCTCTGGGCACTGATGTAGCCGCCCACCACGGGCGCCACCAGGGGCGCGAGCGTCATCACCAGAATGACGAACGACATGGCGCGGGAGAAGGCCTCCTTCTCGAACAGATCGCGCAGCAGCGCATTGACCACCACGGAGCCGGCCGCCCCGCCGGCGGCCTGCAGCATCCGGTATGCCAGCAGCTCCGGCAGGGAGTCCGCCATGGCGCAGCCCACCGAGGCGATGGCAAACATCACCAGCCCCGCCAGGATCACCGGCTTGCGGCCATAACTGTCGGCGAGCGGGCCATAGAAGAGCTGGCCGATGGCAAATCCGCCGAGGAAGGCGCTGATGGTGAGCTGGGCGCCGTCGATGCTGGTGGCCAGATCCCGGGCAATGGCCGGAATGGCGGGCAGGTACATGTCGACCGCGAGCGGCGTCAGGCCCGCCAGGGCACCGAGCAGGATGAACAGGAAACGGGGGGAGAGGGGGGCATAGGCTATCCAGTCTTGGTGAGTGCGAGGTCAGGGAGTGACAAACATCCAGTCTACCAGTTTTGGTGACGGGGGTGATCCTGTATGCCGAGCCAGAGGTCGGGCTCGGCGTGAAAGCGGGGGGCAAACCAGACTCGCCGGCTACCGGCGGGCAGATCCTCCGGGCCGAGGGGACGTCGGCTGAGCCGGCAGGCCCCTTGCAGCAAGGCAAGGCGAGCATCCCCCTGATACCAGCCGTCGGTGACGGGTAGGGCCGTGGTTTCGCGCAGCAGCCGCACTCCCCACTGGGTCACCAGCGCCGGGCACGCTTGTTCGGCCAGTCTGGCAGCCCGGGTCATGGCTGGCGCCGTCGGCGGGGTGAGGGTACAGAGCAGCAGCATGAGGGCCCCCAGCATGGCCGGCAGCTCGCCCCGGCGCGGTAGCATGCCTGCCAGCAACACCAGGCCGAGCAGGGTGATGGGGGCCAGATGGCGGGGATTGTCCGGGTTCTGGCCAAACAGGGTCCAGAGCAGCAGGGCAAGCCAGTAGAGGGACCAGCAGGGGGAGAGGGCGGCAGCGTGGCCCTTGCATCGTTGCCACAGCGGCTGCGCCAGCAGTCCCCCGACAGCCAAGGGCCAGAGCAGGGTGAGCTGATCGTTGAAGGTATTTGCCCAGCTCAGCAGCCGATCGCCGTGGGCCGCCGCCGTGTTGCCCCACAGGGTAAAGTGACCGTCGGTAAAGCGGCGCCCCTCGGCAAAATAGGCCCAGCCATCGGCCTGCCAGACAAACAGCAGGCAGGCTAGCCCCACCAGCGTGATGGGGAGCAGAAAGTTAAGCCGCTGACCTTTTTGCGCCATCCCCAGCCAAAGGGGCAGCAGGGCCAGCACGAAGTAGGAGGGGCGCAGTGCCAGCATCAGACCCAGCAGCAGACCCGCCAGCGCGGTTTTGCGCTGCTGCAAGGCCAGCAGCGTCCCGAGCCAGGCGGCGAGCGCAGGCCCATCCGAGAGACCGGAAAGTGCCAGGGTCGGGGTGAGCGGCAGGGCCAGCACCAGCAGCCAGACCGGCGCCAGCAGGCTTGGCCGTTGCCATAACCTCATCGCCAGCGAGGCGGCGAGCGGCGCCAGCAAACTGCTCCCCAACAGGCTGGCAAACTGCACCGCCCGGGCCGGTTCGTCCACCAGCAGGTTGATCAGCCGCGCCAGCCAGATAAAGGCGGGGTAGCCCGGAAAGTGGGGGGAGAACTCCAACACGCTGAAGCGCACCACTCCGTGGGCAAAGTTGAGGGCATCGTCGGAATCGAGGGCCACCGGGAAGGCCAGCAGCCAGCCAAGCCAGACCAGTTGTAGAAGGATCAGCAAGTAGGGTCGATTAGCGAAGCGTAATCGGCCGTGGTGACGCCCCCCTTCTCCCCTTGCGGGAGAAGGGTCGGGGATGAGGGGGGCCGTCGTCATCGATGAGAGGTCATCAAAGTGCGTAGGGTGGGTAGCGCGCAGCGCAACCCACCGTTTGTTACAACGAGGTGGCACAGTGATGGGCTGGTGGCCATCAGAGCGGTGCCAGCACGGCCATCAGCGCTTTTTCTGCATCGCTAAAGGCGGCCGCATCGGCGGGCTTGGCGCCCACCCCGAACACCCCAGGGTTGCCGATGGCATCGAGCACCTTGGCCAGCGCCTGCTCGGCGGCCTTGCGATCCCCTTCACTGAGGGAGGGGAGGATCAAATCCAGGAAGCGCTTGCTCTTGACCACCAGCACCTTGGCGGTCTGGTAGTCGCCAAGGTTCTGGCTGGCCCCCTCGAGGCGGCGCTCGATCTCCGCCTTGTATGCCCGGTTGAGCAGGGCCGCGGTAGCCGCGGCGTCTTTGGCCTTGATGGCGGCCGCGAGCGGCGCTTGCAGCTCGACCTTGTGGTGCTCCTCCAGATAGGTCAGCTCCTCGGCAATCTCGCTCAAGGTTGCACTGGCATCCTTGCCGTCAGTGGCGGCGCCCAGCAGTGCCTCGCGAGCATCGATCAGCGGCTCCTTGCCGGCGGCGGCGTAGGAGTAAGCCTGCGCCTGCCCGCTCAGGGCCAGCAGCAGGGTGAGGGCAAGTAAACCCGGGCGGATGGTCATCCTCTTCTCCTTGTTTGTTTATGGCGCGGCCATCAGGCCACGCTCTGGGTCTCAATTACGGTATTTTCGTTGCGATGGTTGAAGATGGCGTGACGTCTGTCTACCCCGTCGATCACCACATTCAGGGGCCATCAGGCCACGCTCTGGGTCTCAATCACGGTATTTTCGTTGCGATGATTGAAGATGGCGTGACGTCTGTCCACCCCGTCGATCACCATGTCGGCGGCCATCATCCCCATCTCCATGGCTGTGTCGGTGAAGATGTAGCGGAATGTCCCCTGGCGGCCGGTCATGATGAGGTTGGTGATGGGCATCAGCGCCTGGATGGCCTCGTTGCGGCGGGCCTGATAGCCCAGATCCATCAGTGGATAGGCGTATTCGCTGCGAGCTTCAAATGTTTCATCGCCAAGTTTGGTGGTATCGACGCCGAGACTGGCGAGATCAGCGGTGACCCGGCCGCGCAGATCAGAGAGCGGTGCCTGCCAGGTGGCATCTCCCGGGTTGCAGGGGACCTCCAGCATCACCGAGGTCTGGCCCTTGGGCGCCATAAAGGGGCTGCGCCGGCGCGGCTCCTGCAGACGGGTAGCCAGAATATGGGGGTCGGAGAGGTACTGCCAGGTGTTGTCCGACAGGTTCTCCTGTTTGAGGGGCATATTGACGAAGCGCAGCGACCGGTATTGCAGATCGCACGGCAAGCCCAGATGTTGGCAGGTGAGCGGCAGCGGCAGGGTGGAGATGACCTGATCAAATCGCTCGCTCTGCTCAATCCCCTCCTGTTGCCAATAGACCCGTTCGATACGGCCATCGCTCTGCTCGAGGCGGGTGATGGTGGCGCCGGTTTTCAGCTCAACCCCTTCGGCTACCAGCCGCTCCCCCAGGGTGGTGAAGATCTGGCCGAAGCCATATTTTGGGTAGCGGTACTTGCGGGCATAGGTGCGCACCGAGATGCTGCCGTTGCGTCTTGGCAGCAGTCGGCGCGCCACGTCTTTGAGGTCAATCAGGCTGATGCGCTGGCCAGCCCAGTCGGCGGAGAGTTTGTCCGGGTTGATGCCCCACAGCTTGCCGGTGTAGCCCTCGAAGAACTGGCGATAGAGGGTGCGACCGAAGTGGCTCTGGATCCACTCGGCAAAGCTTGCCTTGGCAAAATCGGTGGGCTTCCTGGCAAAGGGCAACAGCAGCAAGTCTTTCATCGCCCCGGCCATCAGGGCGAGCGGCGCCGTCTTGAGCAAATTGGGCAGGTTCAAGGGGTAGTCATAGGTGCGCCCGCCAAAGCGGATCACGCTTTTACGCTCGGCGTGGAGCAGGTCGTCCCCCATCAGTTCGTCGATAAAGGCGAGCAGCTCGGGGTTCTTGGTGATGAAGCGGTGGCCGCCGTAGTCGAAGCGATACTCGCCGTCGCGTCCCTTGAAGGTCTGGGTGGCGCACATGCCGCCCACCACGCTCTCCTGCTCGAACAGGGTGACCGCAAAACCGGCCTGGCGCAGGCGCCAGACGGCCATCAGACCGGCCGGGCCGGCGCCCAGTACCGCTATGTGTTGTGTGTTGTTGTTGCTCATGACTCTTTATCCGAAACGCTGACCAAAAGAGAAGACGTTGAAAAGGCGGCCCCGCTGAGCCGCCTTGTCATCCGCTGCTGCGCCGCGCTGGGCGATCAGCGCTGGGGACGATAGTTGCGATGCCAGACGGTGACGAAGATCACCAGGTAGCTGGCCCAGGTCAGCAACTGCAGGCCGGCCGGTGAGGCATTGTAGCCAAACAGGGCGCGCAGGAAGGTACCAAATACCCCCTGATCGTCGAGAATGTGACTGATGTTGAAGACCGGCTCGGTCCAGAAGGTGATGAGCCCGGCCGCCTGCAGCATGTTGACGGCGGACGACAGCAGGCCAGCGGCGATGATGATGATGAGCAGGCTGGTCCAGCGGAAGAAGGGGGCCAGCGCCACCTTGCGGGTGGAGCGCAGCAGCCCCCACACCAGCACCACCGACAGCAGCAGGCCGCCCAGCGCCCCCATCAGCCCCTCGTGCAGATCCACCCCTTGCCCGGAGTAGACCAGAGCCGAGAAGAAGAGCACGGTTTCAAAGCCCTCGCGCATCACCGCCAGGAAGGCGAGCAGCACCAGACCGAACAGGTTGCCGCCGTCGATGGCGGCATCGATGCGCGCCGTCATGGCCCCCACCTGGGATTTGGCCTGCTTCTGCATCCAGACCGCCATGTAGGTGAGCACCAGGGTGGCAAAAATCAGGATCCCCGCCATCAGCAAATGGTTGTAGCGCTCGCTCTCGAACTGGCTCACCACCACCTGGAACAGGAAGGCGACCACGAGAGAGGCAAGCAGGCCCAGCCCCACCCCCAGATAGACGAACTTGTTGTAGCGGCTCGCCCCCAGCTTGGCGAGGTAGGAGAGGCAGATGCCGACCAGCAGGAAGGCTTCCAGCCCCTCGCGCAGGGTAATGAGAAAACTTGCAAACATCAGGTTTGAGGCTCCGTAGCGGGCGTGACGGGGAGAGGCTGCAGGGTGAGTTGCAGCCGATTAAGTAGCACTATGGGTGCCTCCGGCAAGCTCGGCTCGGCGGCGCGCACCGCATCATTGACCCACTTGGGGTAAGTGCGGAAATTGAGTTTGATATCGGCCTTGAAGGGCCCTTGGGCATCCGCCGGCAGCGGCCTGGCTTCATCGCGCCAGCCATCGGCCGGAATACGGGTGTCTTCCAAGAGCTTGGCGTAGCGCCAGAATTTGAGCCCCACCGGCTTGCCCTCGGCATCGCCGAACACCTTCCTGAACAGTCGCGCATCGTCAGGGACGGCGCCATCCACTGGCTGGCCGCTGGCAAGCAGCAGCTTGCCGCTGGCATCGGTGATGGTCAGTTCCAGCCAGAGTTCACGGAAATCGGCGACCCCGGTGGGCAGGGCGTGGCCAGCGCCGGTATTGGCGACCCGCACTACCAGCTCGGGCTGGCCGCTCTGGCTTTCAATGCGGGCGGAGAGGGTGGCGCTTGAGCGCAAGAGCGCCAGGCTCTCCTGCTCGAGCGCGGGATTGCGCAGCCCCACCAGCTGGTGCTGGGCGCCGGTAAAGTTGTGGCGATAGAGCCGTTCTTTCACTGTGCCGTTTTCGGTGGACTGGCCGGCCACCGGCGCGCCGCCGTTGCCAGGTGTAGGGTTCATATGACAGTCGATGCAGGTGCGCCGCTTGGTGGGATC
Source organism: Aeromonas sp. A35_P (assembly GCF_002259925.1). Taxonomy (NCBI): domain Bacteria; kingdom Pseudomonadati; phylum Pseudomonadota; class Gammaproteobacteria; order Aeromonadales; family Aeromonadaceae; genus Aeromonas; species Aeromonas sp. A35_P. The sequence continues at coordinate 14,273 of NZ_NEVB01000218.1, forward strand.
CTCCGCCTTGGCGAAGCTGGATTTCTCCCACTCGTCCCAGGTGTTGACGATATTGGTGCCGGTACCGGGGGCAAACTCGTTGTGGCAGGACTTGCACAGGGCCGCGTCGCGGTAGAAATCCTTCTGGTAAGAGGCCTTGTGCATGGCGGGGCGGGCGTTGATCTGCCGCTCGGCCAGCCAGTGCTTGAGGCTGCCGCCGGCGGCATCCTCGAACACATAGCTCTCGCGGTCTTTCAAATTCACGGTAAAGGCGCTGTTGCCGCCGGCATCTTCCACTTTGGTGATGCGATGGCAGAGCACGCAGCCGGTCCCTTCCTCCACCACGGGCTCGCCTTTCTGGTGGGCGGCAATGAGCGAGGCGCCGCCCTGCTCGAACATATTCGAACCCTTGGGCAGATCCTGCTGGCCGTTCAGCACCTGCTGGGGCATGTGGCAGCCCTGGCACCACTGGCCGAACGCCTCCCCTTCGGTTTCGCGGGCCAGCGCTTGCACCACCTTGTAGTAGGGGTGGGAGTTGCCCATCAGCCGGTGGTTGCTCTCGCTCCAGTCCTGGAACGCCTGTTGGTGGCAGTTCTGGCAGGAGGCGGAGTTGAGCCACTCCCTGGGATGGGTGGTCGGTGCCTTGGCAGGATCCCTGCGCGGGGCATCGAGCCTGAGCCAGTTGGCAAGATAGGGGAGGTTGCCATCGGCGGTGACGAAGGCGTGCAGATCCTCCATCATCGCCTTCACCTCGGGCTGGGGCCTGGCGGGGTCGACCGGCTCGGCGCCATCGCGGGTGTCATGGCCCATGCCGCCCTGGGTCTGCTGGGTCATGCGCAGGTATTCGCCGATAAAGTCCCCCGCCACCATGTTGGCGAGGTTGGCGTGACCGTTGATGGCGTTGTCGCCGCTCTGCTGGCGATGGGCCGCCATCAGATAGCGGTTGGTGAAGTTGAACCCGTCCAGATGGCAGGAGTTGCAGCTCATCCAGTTGTCCCCCGCCATGGGGAAGCGGCTGTTGGCGGCGGTGTTGCCAAGATTGAACAACCGCTCGCCGCGCTGAAGCGGTTCGGGGCGCGGATCCGTCTCGACCAGTTTGGCGAAGTGGGGCACATCGACTGTGACTCGGGCAAACGGGCCGTTGCCGCCGGTGTTGAGACGGGTAAGATCCTGCCCCATGACGTTGTGTACCAGGATGTGGTCGCCCTCAACAAACAAGTCGCGCGGATTCTGGCTCGGCAGGTGGCGAAGGAGCTGGGTCGCCTTGGCGCCCCCCTGAAACTTCTTGCGTCTGTGGCGGTTGCTGTTCTGCTTGCCGCTGCGCGACAGGTCGAACACCAGCAGATCCTCCGAGCCCGCCAGGGTCAGGTAGACCCGCTTGCCATCGGCGGCGAAGCGCGCCGCAAACGGGTTGGAGACGATCTGGCTGCGGTTGCCGACGCTGGGCAGGTTGATCTGCAAGAAGAGCTGCTTTCTTTCGTCGACCCGCTCTTTCTCTTCATCCAGATCGATGATGGAGACCGCCGGAAAGACGGTGCTCTGAAACTGGAAGGGGTGATCGAAGCTCCACAGCACGTGGGGCAGCCAGGCTTCGCTGCCATCGGGGGAGAGGGTGATGCCGTCCAGCAGGCGCGGCAAGCCCTGCGAGTCGCTTGGGGTATCGCTGTGGGTCTCGGCCAGGGTGATGAGCTTGGGTTTGGGCAGGGTAGCCCCCTGAGCGTCCTTCTCAAGCTTGGCGAGATCATAGATGGCGAGCTGGCCGGTCATGGCGTGGGTCAGTAGCAGGCGATCGTCGTCGGTCAGGGCCAGCCCGCGGGGTGTCTCGGCGGTTTCTGCATCCAGCTGCAGCTTGCCCGCGGTGTCATAAGCCTGCAGGCGAGCTGATTCGAACAGCGTGACCCAGAACCATTGCCGCTTGGGATCGAAGATGACGCCGTAGGGCCTATGGCCGGTGGGGATCGCCTTGTCCAGGGCGAGATCATCATCCAGCAGCAGCAACCGATCGCCGCGGTAGTCGGTCACCAGCAGGGTGCCGTCATCGGCGCGGGCCAGCTGGCGCAGATCGCCCCCCAGTTGTGCCTCTTTGAGTCGCTTGCCGCTATCGCGCTCAAGCAGGGTGACCGAGCCTGCGCTCTGGTTGGCGGTGACGAGGCGCGGGGCACTCCCCTCGTCATAGGCAATCATGGCGGTGCCCATCTCCTGGGCCGAGGCGGTCCCCAGCAGCAGGGCGGCCAACATCAGGGATAACAACAACTTCAACATAAGATCAGGTGCGCCATTTCAAGATGGTCCAGCGCCAGGCGTGGCGCAGCACCAGGGGAGTCAACGCGAGGGCGCTCAGCCAGTGAGCCCAGCTGGCAAGGTTGCCCAGGCTATCGCCCGGGGTGCCGTGCAATACCAGCAGCAGACCACTGGCCAGACAGACCAGCAGCAAGGCTTCGATGATGCGGCCGGTGGTGCGCAAGAAAGGCTTGCGGCTTTTGCGCAGCAGGTTGCGATGGGAGAGCCAGAACGCGCCGAACAGCAGGGGGAACAGGGTGAGCGAGAGGGCGACGTGCAGGAACAGGTTCCAGCGTGCCAGCGACCAGAGCGGGGTCAGCGGTTCCCACAGCAGCAGGCCGGAGAAGAACATCATATAGAGGGAGCCCTCGGCGGCCTGATGGTGATAGGCCAGCCACTGCCAGCAGTGTCGTGGTGAGAGGGAAAGGCTTGTCATAGGTGCTCCAACGCCCGGGCACTGCAGCCCGGGGGGAGCAAGTTTACAATGCAGTAAAGGTAATGAAAAGAGTTATCAATTCGGCCTTTGATGAATAAAGGCTGAATGAAAATAGGCGCTACTTGTGGTCCGCCAGCCGCTCGGTGACCGCGTAGATGAGCGCCGCGGTGGAGAAGGCGAGGAAGACGATGACCGACCACTTCATCTCGATCTCGTTGCCGGTACCGTCGGTCAGGAAGGCCTTGAGCACCTCGATCCCGGCGATGGTGACCAAGGAGTTGATGACGATGAGTTTGAGGGAGGCAAAATTGATCTTGCTGAGCCAGTTGTCGCCAAGGGCTGCCCGCTGCTCCGGGGTCTTGATGAACTGCACGTAGCCGCAGATGGCCACCAGGATCAGCATCTGGGCCACCAGCACGAAGTCCACCAGGGTCAGCACCCCTGTGATGAGATCCAGATAGGGGATGTCGATGATATCGCGACATAGCTCATAGAGCTGCATGGCGAACTTCACCATCAAGAGAGCAACACAGACAAGGATGCAGACATAGAAGGGAAACATCATCAACCGGCTGCCATTGAGCATTAAGTTGAAACGGCGCATGAAAACTCCTGAAGAGGGTAAGGTTGCGCTGATTATGGCGCGAAATGGCCCTCAGGGGGATCCCTGTCGTTCACAACCCGTGATGACGAGCAGTGCGAGCCGGGCGACAGAATGCAAAAAGCCCGGCCATAAGGCCGGGCTTTCGAATGTGGCTCCCTCGACAGGACTTGAACCTGTGACATACGGATTAACAGTCCGCCGTTCTACCGACTGAACTACGAGGGAATTGGCTCCTCCTACTGGACTTGAACCAGTGACATACGGATTAACAGTCCGCCGTTCTACCGACTGAACTAAGGAGGAATTGCCTGTCTCGTCGAGACGGTGCGGATATTAATGGCCCGTCCGCCGGGTGTCAACCCGCGATCCGTTGCAAAAAGGGGATTTCGGACCGTTTGCCCAAAACTTGGCCGCCGCGGACTATTTTCAGCACAATCAGCAGCTTGGAGTGAGCCTCGCAGGCTCGCCAAGGGGGAAGCAGCCGAGTCAGGAGGTAGATGAAATGCATTGGCTGCCGGGACAGGATGAGGGAGGGGCGAGCGCCGGCACCGTATCCGACAGGTAGATATAAAGAGGGGGAGGGAGTGCGACCAAGATAAGGAAGGGGGAAATTGGTTAGCAGGCGAAGTGAGTGTGCTGCGTAATGGTGAGAAAAGTGGTCGATATGCTGACTATCACCGGCAATATTGCGTGGTAACGGCCATTCATTGATCCCGCCCATCGAAATATTTCATCGGCTGGGGTATGGTTGGCTAGGATACCATCGCCGTGTCGACAGCTCTGCCGGCCCTTGATGATGATCGGGCGCCGGTTCAATCCGGCCTTTATCTCCCTCTTCTGGTATTACGAATAGATGCACAACCAAGCCCCCCTGCAAAGCGTGAAGCTGGCCATTGCTTTACGCCAATCCTGTATTGACGAACCCTATAGCGTTCCCCGCTTCGGCCGCGACCTGATCGCCGGCATCACGGTCGGCATCATCGCCATTCCGCTGGCCATGGCGCTGGCCATCGCCAGTGGCGTGCCGCCGCAGCACGGTCTCTATACCGCCATCATTGCCGGCATCATCATTGCCGTGACCGGTGGCTCCCGTTTCTCCATCTCGGGGCCGACTGCCGCCTTCGTGGTGATCCTCTATCCGGTGGCCCAGCAGTTCGGCGTGGGCGGCCTGTTGATGGCGACCCTGATCTCGGGCTTCTTCCTGGTGGCCATGGGGGTGGCCCGGCTCGGGCGCCTCATCGAGTACATTCCGCCTTCGGTGACCCTGGGCTTCACCGGCGGTATCGCCATCGTGATCGCCACCTTGCAGATCAAGGACTTCTTCGGTTTGCAGGTGCCCGAGATGCCGGAAACCTACCTCGGCAAAGTTGAGGCGCTGGCCCATGCCCTGCCCAGCTGGCAGTGGGGGGATACGCTGGTGGGGGTTGCGACCCTGGCAGTGTTGCTGCTCTGGCCGCGTCTGCGCCTGCCGGTGCCCGGCCATCTGCCCGCCGTGCTGGTGGGGGTGGGGTTGGGCTTTGGCCTGCATCAGTTCGGGGTGGACGTGGCCACCATCGGCAGCAAGTTCAGCTATACCCTGGCCGACGGCAGTCAGGGCATGGGGATCCCGCCCATCGCGCCGACCCTGGTGATGCCCTGGGCCCTGCCGGGGCCGGATGGCTCGCCGGTGGAGTGGAACCTGGCCGCTATTGAGCGCCTGTTGCCCGCCGCCTTTTCCATGGCGATGTTGGGGGCCATCGAATCCCTGCTATGCGCCGTGGTGCTGGATGGCATGACGGGCCGCAAACACAGCTCCAACGCCGAGCTGGTGGGGCAGGGGCTTGGCAACATAGTCGCCCCCTTCTTTGGCGGCATCACCGCCACCGCCGCCATTGCCCGCTCCGCCGCCAACGTGCGGGCCGGGGCTACCTCTCCCATCTCCGGCATCGTGCATGCGCTGGTGGTGCTGGCCGCCATCCTGGTGCTGGCGCCCTGGCTCTCCTGGCTGCCGCTCTCGGCCATGGCGGCCCTGCTGCTCATCGTCGCCTGGAACATGAGCGAGGCACACAAGGTGGTGGAGCTCATTCGCCGCGCCCCCAGATCCGACGTGCTGGTGCTGCTGGTCTGCCTGTCGCTGACCGTCATCTTCGACATGGTCATTGCCATCACTTTCGGGGTGATCCTCGCTTCCCTGCTCTTTATGCGCGAGATTGCCAAGATGACCAGGCTGCACAACTTGGCGGATCACAAGCGCTACGCCCAGGAAGTGCCGGAGCAGGCGCTACTCTACAAGGTCAACGGTCCGCTGTTCTTCGCGGCCGCCGAGCGGGTGTTCGGCGAGCTGGTGGCCCAGGTCAAGGGGCACAAGCTGCTGGTGCTGCAGATGGAGGCGGTCTCCATCTTGGACGCCGGCGGGCTCTCCGCCTTCCTGCAGTTTGAAAAGCAGATGGCCAAGGCGGGAGTGCAACTGCGGGTGGCCGAGCTGCAGTTCCAGCCGCTCAAGACCCTGGCGCGCGCCAAGGTGCGTCCGGTGCCCGGTCAGCTGGAATTCTACGGCTCGCTGGAAGAGGCACTCAAAGGCGAGCATTTGCACGAAGCGGCTGGAAATTGATTGAAAGGGATACGAAACGGCATGTTTTTAGTCACTTGGTTCGGATAATGAGCAAACGAACGCAAAAAGTGAAAAATTGCATTGACCGCATGCCGTCGTATCCCGTACATTACGCCCCGTTCCAGCGCAACGGCGCAACGAACGAGGTGCTGGCTGAGCACATTAAACAACAGACCAAAATTTGGTGAGGTGACCGAGAGGCTGCCCACCGACGAAGTCGGCAAGATGCACGCGCAGCGTGCTCCGAAAGCCACTTCAAGAAGTAAAAATTTGGTGAGGTGTCCGAGTGGCTGAAGGAGCACGCCTGGAAAGTGTGTATACGGCAACGTATCGAGGGTTCGAATCCCTCCCTCACCGCCAAATAAAGCAAAAGGCCCCGTCGCAAGACGGGGCCTTTTGCTTTATCCGGTGACGGGCGGCTTGGTTCGGGCCCTGGTTCGACAGGCGGGCAGGACAGCCCGCATGGACGGCCAGAGGCCGCCTGCAGGGCGAGCGCCAGGGACGGTGCGAGTCAATCCCGACCCATCCTCAGATGTTAAAACCGACCTGATGGTCGGTTTTTTGCTTTGAAGAGTCATCAGCTCATGTCGAAGAGGGAGGGTGAGAACCCTCGCCGGGTTCGAGCAGAGCAGCTTGCTGCGATGAACGGCCGTAGGCCGCCCCGAAGGGGTGAGCCACGCAGTGGCGAATCATCCCTCCCTCACCGCCAAATAAAACAAAAGGCCCCGTCGCAAGACGGGGCCTTTTGTTTTATTTAGTCATGAATCTCTCGGCATCATCCCCCTGGGAACGAGGGGCAGTGATTTCCCCGCCGGACATGTATCCGGGCTGCTCCGTGCTCTATAGCCCCGTTATTGGGTGCCAAGGCGTGCCATCACTCGGCGGTGCCCATCAATCTGGGTAAGCATGCCAATACCGCATCCAGGGGCTCGCTGCTTTGATGGGCACGGCACAACACGATGGCGCCCTCTATGCTGGCGATGATCCCCAGCGCACAGGCTCTGGCAGAGGCGTCGGCCTGCCCCTGTGCCATCAGGTGATCGGCAATCAGCTGTTGCCAGTGGCCAAAGACCTGGGCCACCGCCTCCTTGATTGGCTCCCCATCCTCTTCATGCTGCGCTTCGATGGCTGCTGCCACGACCGGGCACCCCGCGCGAAAGTGAGATTGCGTCAACCGCTCACACCAGTGGGATACAAACAGACCGAGACCCTGCCTGGCATCGGCCTGCAGGCAGCGCTGCAGTTGTTCGGATGCCTGGGCGCCGGCCCAGCGTATTGCCTCCGTCACTATCTGATTCTTGCCGCCGGGAAAATGATGATACGTGGAACCCAGGGGAGCATCGGCGAACTTGCTTACTTCACGGATGCTGATCCCTCTCAAACCATGCCGTGCCAGCATGGCGGCAGCGGCCTCAATCACCCGTTGACGCCCGGTCGATGCGCACTCTTTCACGCTGCACCCTCTTGCTATGACGAGTGTCATAGTATAGCGTTCGGAGCATGACTATGACAATCGTCATACTTCAGGGAGGAATATGGCTGCTATCTCGTTTCACACCGACGATGACTATCTGATCCAGGGGCAACTGTACCCGGCAACAGGGCAGGTGCAGGGCAAGATCATCGTCGCGGGGGCTACTGGCGTGCCGCAGGGCTTCTATCGTCGCTTTGCCGAGTTCGCCAGTGAGCAAGGGTTTACTACCCTGACTTTTGACTACCGGGGCATAGGCGCGTCAAAACCCGCGTCACTCAAAGGCTTCGAGATGGATTTGCTCGATTGGGGAAGGCGCGATCTGGCCGCCGCAGTGGAAACCATGAGCGGGGACGATCTCCCCCTGTTCGTCATCGGCCACTCCTATGGTGGGCACGCCTTCGGCCTGCTCCCCAATCATCGGAAAGTATCCGGGCTCTATGTCTTCGGCACCGGGGCCGGGTGGCACGGCTATATGCCCTTCAGCGAGCAGCTCAAGGTGCTCACCATGTGGAACACAGTGCTGCCGCTGCTGACCTGGTGGAAAGGCTATTGCGCGTGGAGCCTGCTGGGCATGGGAGAAGACTTGCCAAAAGGCGCCTTTGTACAATGGCGATACTGGTGCCGTTTTCGTCACTATTTCTTTGACGACCCGGCGATGCGTGGCATCGAGCGTGCTTACCAAAGCGTCCAGACTCCCATTGTGGCGGCCAATGCGCTGGACGATCGCTGGGCGATGCCCGCATCACGCGACGCCTTCATGAAGCACTACAGTAATGCTCCCGTGACGCGTGTTGATCTCTCTCCTCATACTTTGGATGGAGCAATCGGCCATATGGGCTACTTTCGCAAGTCTGCCACGCCTCTGTGGCAGGCCAGCCTCGCCTGGTTCAAGTCATTGGAGGGGATTCGCTGAGTCCATGCGGATAAGGTCGTGGCACCTTGCTCCTGAATTCCCCATCAGGCAAAGGCCCCGTTGCAAGACGGGGCCTTTTGGTTGTCAGGGGCCGGATTATCACCTCGCTGCGGCCGCCCTCAGCCTGATTGCTCAGGCCAGCTTCAACATCGGCATCTGTTCGCGGCTGTCGCAATGGATGAGATGGACCCGGCTGGTCAGGCGGGTGAGCAGCTCGTAGGGGATGGTGCCTATCTTCTCGGCTACCTGCTCCACTGGCAGTCCTTCCCCCCACAGTGTCACCTCGTCCCCCACCTTGTCGCTGGCCGCCGGACCCAGATCGACGGTGATCATGTCCATGGAGACCCGACCCACGATGGGAACCCGACGGCCATTGATCAGCATGGGGGTTCCTTCGGGCGCCATGCGCGGGTAGCCATCGCCATATCCCGCCGCCACCACGCCTAGGGTGGTGTTCCGACTCGCCACCCAGTGACCCCCATAGCCGACCGCCTCGCCCTGCTGGCAGGCGCGGGTGGCGATGAGCTGGCTCTTGAGGGTCATGACCGGTCGCAGATCGTAGTCGGCGGCGAGCTGGCCGGTAAAGGGGGAGGCGCCATAAAGCATGAGGCCGGGGCGGATCCAGTCGCTGCGCGAGGCCGGCCAGGCGAGGATGCCGGCGGAGTTGGCCATGGCCCGTTCGCCCGGCAGATGGGCAGAGAGGCGGTTGAACTCCTCGATCTGCAGCAAAGTGGCCTGGGTATCCTGCTCATCGGACTGGCTGAAGTGGGTCATCAGCTGGAACGGCTGCACCACATTGCGGCAATGACTCAGCCGCTCGATGAAGGCCGGCAGCTCCTGGGCGCGCAGCCCGAGCCGGTTCATCCCGGTATCGAGCTTGAGCCACACCTTGATGGGGGCGGGCAGAGTGGCCTGTTCGAGCAGCGCCAACTGCTCCCAGGTATGCAGGGTGGTCTGCAGATCGTGTTTGGCCAGCAGTGGCAGCGCCTCGGCACTGAAGAAGCCCCCCAGCACCAGGATGGGCTTGGTGATGGCGTTGGCACGCAGCACCAGCGCCTCCTCGACCCTGGCCACGGCGTAGGCATCGGCCTGGGCGAGGGCATGTGCCACCGGCAGCAGCCCGTGACCATAGGCATTGGCCTTGAGTACCGCGATGATCTTGCTGTGGGGGGCGTGGCGGCGTGCCATGGCGAAATTGTGCTGGAGTGCATCCAGATCGATGCTGGCCGTAACTGTGTTCATCATGGGGTCGGGTGTCTGCTCGATGAGAAGTTGGCTGCTGGTCTCAATCCTGATCCTGTGATCCCGGTGGCTGAGACGAGCAAACGGGGGAGTACCGAATCATGTTGTTTTATATGCTTGAAATTGTAAAAAGATGTTATCAGTTGTTTTTTTGGTTGGTAAATTATGTGGCGGATGGGAATGTGAAAATGGGCAAAATACGGGATATTCCTCTGTAT